>CAMOHN010000037.1 GCA_946615455.1 uncultured Bacteroidales bacterium | reverse complement strand
TACCGTCGTAGAAAACGCCGAGATGGTTGGTTCCCATGGAACGCACATCCACCGTCTTCAAGCCTCCTACCCCGCCGTAATCCTTAATCTGAACGCCGGAGAAATAGCGGACGGCATCGGCTACGGACTGTGTGGAAAGAGCCTCCAACCGTGCCCCCTCCAAGCGTTGAACCGACACCACCGGTTCGTCACGACGGTGCGCTGTCACCTCCACCTCTTGCAACTCAAACATCCGCGTGAGGCTGTCCAACTCGGCCTCCGTCCAGCGATGCCGGGTTTGCGCGGTCAAGGACAAGGACAGCAGGCAGACCCCGATTATCAACCCGTGTTTCATACATCTTGTTATTGCCCGCAAAAGTACGGCAAAACGACCAATAAGCACAACGATTCGACTCCGTTTTTTATACTTATTCCATTTCACACAAGACACAACACTACAAAAAACAAAAATCAAACACAACAAATTTATAAGAAACATACAACAAAATAGCAAACGAACAAAATAATAATCAAAAGAACAGAAACAACCACTCTCATACAAAGCATAATCGTTGCAAAAAAAGTATTTTAGCATTTTTTGGTAAATTGAAAAAATATGTTATTTTTGCACCGAATTATCAAAAATAAACAAGCATGAGTATCAAAATCATCAGCACAAAAGAATTTGCAAAACCACTGAAAGTTACCATTCAATCCTCCGGCAAATTAGGATTTACAAGCGAAACAGCCAAATCACTGCAATTAACCCCCGGAAAACTGATACAATTCGGCAAAGACACTGAAAAGAATGAGATGTTTCTCATTCTGAGTCAGGGCACGCCGGAAGATGCCTTTGCGGTTGCCAAAGCGGGAGAGTATTTCTATCTGCCCACCACATTAATGTTCGATGCATTAGGCTATGACTACAAGCGAGCTACTTTTTTCTTTGATTTAGTGCGCCGTTCGGACATGGACGAGGAGCTGAACGGTGAAGTCTATTTCATGAAAGAGCGTAGCCGGTACAAGAAGACTAATCCTGAATACAATCACCAAAGTATATAGGCCGACAAAAATCGCTTCTCTCTTTGGATTCCGCTAAAAAAACCTGAGAGAAGCGATCTAAACAGCCCACCTTTCTGTTTTTAAAAGTAAAACTTGCACAAAAATAAGACCACATATTATTCTCATTATGTCGAAATCCTGTAGCATCGATTTATTCTCCCCATTGTGGCGGCGATTTCATCAAGCCTGCCAACGCTGGCAGTTGCTGGAAGACGGTGACCATGTACTCATTGGACTGAGCGGAGGCAAAGACAGTCTGCTGCTGACAGAACTATTAGGACGGCAGGCAAAGATATTTGTCCCCCGCATCAAAGTCAGTGCCGTGCATGTGCGTGTGCGCCAGCGCAACTATCTGGCAGACACAAGTTACCTTGAGTCTTTCTGCCGTGAAGCCGGCATACCATTCTATGTGCGCGATACGGACATTGTGGGCGAAGAAAAGAAGTCACCCTGTTTCTTGTGCGCATGGTACCGCCGCAAGTCCCTTTTAGACTTTGCACAAGACTTGGGCTGCAACAAGATTGCTTTTGGTCACCACCAAGACGATGTGCTACACACGCTGCTCATGAACCTCACTTTTGAGGGGCGCAACACCTCTATCCCGCCCTGCCTACAATTGGACAAGATGCCGCTGAGACTTATCCGCCCGCTTTGGCTCATACCCGAGGCAGACATAGCTCGCTATGCAGAATCAAAAGGATACCAACCGCAAAAAGTCAATTGTCAATGGGAAGACCTGACCAACCGTCACCGTATGCGCGGGCTGTTGGAACAGATGGAGCAGGTCAATCCCGAGGTGCGGCATTCGCTCATCCACTCGTTGGGTTACTGACCGACATTACCACAAACCAACAAAACACAAGCGGCTGCCTTTCTTGAGGCAGCCGCTTGCTATATGATTGCTTTTAACAATCTTCTTAAAGTTGCGGACCGGCGGGAACAAGTGCCTTTCCGGCAGCATTACCTTCGTACTTGACGAAGTTCTTGATGAAGCGCGATGCCAGGTCTTTGGCTTTCTCTTCCCATTCGGCAGCGTTAGCATAGGTGTCACGCGGGTCAAGAATGGCGGGGTCAACGCCCGGAAGGGATGTGGGTACTTCAAAGTTGAAGTACGGGATTTTCTTGGTCTCGGCTTTGAGGATGCTGCCGTCCAGAATTGCATCGATGATGCCGCGCGTGTCACGGATGGAGATACGCTTGCCTGTGCCGTTCCAACCGGTGTTAACCAGATAGGCTTTGGCACCGCTCTGCTTCATACGCTTAACCAGTTCCTCAGCATACTTGGTGGGGTGCAGCTCAAGGAACGCCTGACCGAAACAAGCCGAGAAAGTGGGAGTAGGCTCGGTGATGCCGCGCTCGGTACCAGCCAGTTTAGCAGTGAAACCGCTCAGGAAATAGTACTTGGTCTGCTCGGGAGTGAGGATGCTGACGGGAGGCAGTACACCAAAGGCATCGGCACTGAGGAAAATGACATTCTTGGCAGCCGGACCGGCACTGACGGGGCGTACAATCTTCTCGATATGCTCAATAGGATAGCTCACGCGGGTGTTCTCGGTCACACTCTTGTCGTTGAAGTCAATCTTGCCTTCGCTGTCCACGGTCACATTCTCCAAGAGGGCATTGCGGCGGATGGCGTTGTAGATGTCAGGCTCGCTCTCCTTGTCCAACTTGATAACCTTGGCATAGCAACCGCCCTCGAAGTTGAACACGCCGTTATCGTCCCAACCATGCTCATCGTCACCAATGAGCAGACGTTTGGGGTCGGTGCTGAGGGTGGTCTTACCCGTACCACTCAAACCAAAGAAAATGGCGGTGTTCTTACCCTCCATGTCAGTGTTGGCAGAGCAGTGCATAGCGGCAATACCGCGCAAGGGCAGATAGTAGTTCATCATGGAGAACATACCTTTCTTCATCTCACCGCCGTACCATGTGTTCAGGATGACTTGCTCACGACTGGTTGTATTGAATGCCACGCAGGTTTCGGAGTTAAGGCCTAACTCTTTGTAGTTCTCCACCTTGGCGAGCGAAGCGTTGTAGATGATAAAGTCCGGAGTGAAAGAAGCTTCCTCTTCGGCAGTAGGTTTGATGAACATGTTGCGCACAAAGTGTGCCTGCCATGCCACTTCTACGATAAAGCGCACTGACATACGGGTGTCTTTGTTGGCGCCACAGAAAGCATCCACCACATAGAGTTGCTTGTTTGACAGCTCTTTGACAGCCATCTCTTTCACCTTTGCCCATACATCTTCAGACATAGGGTGGTTGTCGTTCTTGTACTCGTCGGTAGTCCACCAAACAGTGTCCTTGGAGTTGTTGTCCATAACGATGTACTTGTCTTTGGGCGAGCGACCGGTATAGATACCCGTCTTCACATTAACTGCACCCAACTCGGTCAACTGACCCTTTTCATAACCCGTCAGAGCGGGATTAGTCTCTTCCTCGAACAAGTATTCGTAGGAAGGGTTGTAGGCTTTCACGGTAGCACCCGTGATGCCGTACTTGGTCAAATCTATGTTTTTCATAAACAAGGCTTGATAAAATAAAAATTGATTAAACTGTTTTTTCTAAAAGCGGGCAAAAGTACACCTTATATATTACATACACAACACGGAACGCACTATTTTTTAGGATTGTAACACCGACTGAACAATTTCCGTCCGTCTGCAATGGCATGACAAAAAGTACGGTAGCAAGATTTTTCAATTTTCTTTTTGCTCCTTTGTAGGATAAAGCGTATTTTTGCGCGTTTTTTGAAGAAATAATTAGGTAATGGAAGAACAAGAAAAGTATGATGGTTCGAGTATTCAAGTGCTCGAAGGATTAGAGGCGGTCAGGAAACGCCCTGCGATGTACATAGGCGACATCTCTCAAAAAGGTTTACACCACTTGGTATATGAGGTTGTTGATAACTCTATAGATGAAGCCTTGGCGGGTTTCTGCAATGAGATTGCCGTCCATATTGAGGCTGACAACTCCATCACGGTTCAAGATAACGGTCGCGGTATTCCCGTGGACATGCACCCCAAAGAACATCGCTCGGCGTTGGAGGTGGTGATGACAGTGCTGCACGCCGGTGGTAAGTTCAACAAAGACAGTTATAAAGTCAGCGGCGGTCTGCACGGAGTCGGCGTAAGCTGCGTCAATGCACTCTCCACGCGCATGCATGTTGAGGTTTATCGTGACGGTCAGATACACAGCCAAGACTATCAAAAGGGCAAACCCGTGGCACCGGTGCACACCATCAGTTTGAGTGAGGCAACGGGCAACTGGGAACAGGGCAAGACCGGTACGTATGTGCACTTCTGGCCCGATGACAGCATCTTCACAGAGACCGTTTATCAGTGGGACATATTGGCCAACCGTATGCGCGAATTGGCATTCTTGAATGCCGGTGTGCGTATCATTCTGAAAGATAAGCGTGTTGTCGGTGAAGACGGTTCGTGCAAGAAGGAGGAGTTTTACTCGGAACAGGGACTGAGCGAGTTTGTACGCTATATTGATCAGACGCGCACTCCGCTCATCTCCGATGTCATTCACCTGAGCACCGAGAAGTTCGGTACTCCTGTTGAAGTGGCAATGATTTACAATAGCGATTTCAATGAGAACGTACACTCATACGTCAACAACATCAACACCATCGAGGGTGGTACGCATGTGGCAGGTTTCCGTGCAGCTCTGACCCGTGTTATGAAGCGCTATGCCGAGGAGTCCAAGCTGTTGGAAAAAGCTAAGTTGCGTGACAAGGAAGGCAATTCCACCATTGATGCCAACGATTTCCGTGAGGGTTTGACCGCCGTGATCAGTGTCAAGGTGGCAGAGCCGCAGTTTGAGGGTCAGACCAAGACCAAACTGGGCAATTCGGAAGTGGCGGGTATGGTGTCGGCAGCCGTCAGCGAAGCTCTGACCAACTACCTTGAGGAGCACCCCGACGATGCTAAGCGCATTGTGGAGAAGGTCATTCTGGCAGCCCAAGCGCGTATAGCCGCCCGCAATGCCCGTCAGAGTGTGTTGCGCAAGTCGCCGTTGAGCGGCGGTGGTCTGCCCGGCAAACTGGCCGACTGCGCCAGCAAAGACCCTGCCGAATGTGAGTTGTTCCTTGTGGAGGGAGACTCGGCAGGCGGTACAGCCAAGTCCGGTCGTGACCGACTTCACCAAGCCATCCTACCTCTGCGCGGTAAGATTCTGAATGTGGAAAAAGCCATGGAGCACAAAGTGTTCGAGAGCGAAGAGGTGCGTAACATATTCACCGCACTAGGCATCACCTTCGGCACGGAAGATGACCCCAAAGCTTTGAATCTGAGTAAGATTCGTTATCACAAAGTCATCATCATGGCGGATGCCGATGTCGATGGTGCGCACATTGCTACCCTCATCATGACCCTCTTCTTCCGCCACATGAAAGAGGTGATTGAACAAGGTCACTTGTACATAGCTATGGCACCGCTCTATATGTGCTCAAAGGGCAATTACCACGAGTATTGCTGGAACGACCAACAGCGCCACGACTTTATTCTTAAGTACGGCAACGGCGACGAGAAGCAGATCAAGACCCAACGCTACAAAGGTCTGGGTGAGATGTCAGACGAGCAGTTGTGGGAAACGACCATGGATCCCGAACACCGTCTGCTCAAGAAAGTAACCATTGAGAACGCAGCCGAAGCCGACCGCACCATAGCCATGCTGATGGGCGACGATGTGGCTCCTCGCCGCGAGTTCATTGAGCAGAACGCCACCTACGCTAAGATTGACGCATAAATGAAAGTAGCCGTCTATTGCAGTGCCAAGAACCAGATTCCCGAGGATTATCTGTGTTTGGGTGATACCATAGGGAAGTGGCTTGCCGTGAACGGGCACAGCCTGGTCTATGGCGGTGCCACGGGCGGTCTGATGACCCGCGTAAGCGAAGCATTTAAGCAGGCCAAAGACCCTGCTTTGACGGAGCAGAAACTCATTGGCGTGGTGCCCGAGCAGATCATCCGCAACGGGCGCAAGTCCGACTTGTGCGATGAGTTGCATGTGGTTGCCTATATGAGTGAGCGCAAGCAGCGCATGCGCGAATTGGCAGACTGCTTTGTGTGCCTGCCCGGCAGCTACGGCACGCTGGACGAGATGATGGATGTCATCGCTTCGGGAACGGTCAATGAGCACCATAAGCCCTGCATCATACTCAACCATAATGGGTTCTATAACCCGTTGTTGCAGCTCATTGACTGTATGAAGCAATTGCGTTTTATACCCGAGCAGGAGAGTTACAGACCGTTGTTTGTAGGCACAACGGAAGAATTGTATCAAACAATAAATACACTGATAAAATGAATCTTTTCTTTTTCTTGCGAGCCTTTCTTCGGGGCAAGTTAATGAGTACCAAGAAATTCCAAGAACTCATTGACTCCATCCCTGACAAGGTCAGTCAGTATCGCCAAACCGAGCAGTCGGACGAGTTGAAAGAGTATGAACAGCTCAAGATGTCCGTCACCTCGGACTTCTTCAAATCCAACAAAGAGAAAATTCTCAAGCAAAAGAACGGCAAAGCCCTATGGGCACAGTCGCCCGAGGCAAAGCAGGAAGCACGTTTCAAGGAATTGGATGCCAATGTCAATATCCAATCTTTCCTCAAGACCAATGCCAAGGACATTGAGCGTGCCGAATCGCTGGAGCCGTTTTTTGTTGACAATATGACTTGGACAGACTTTGCCGCTTCCGAATGGAAAGCCGGTGTCAAGTATCCCACGGAAGACTTCAAGAACCAACACTCGTATGTGGATGAGCTTCAAGCCAACAACGGCGGCAAGAATGTGACTATTGAGAACGGCATCATGCACATCAACACCCGCAAAGAGACTGTCACCGCTCCCGCCTGGGACAGCAAGAAAGGTATGGTGATGCACCCGTTTGCCTACACTTCGGACATCATCTACTACGACCGGCCCATGAGCCGCGACAACGGCTTGGTGATGATCAAGGCACAGTGCCGAGGCTACGTCAACCACGGTGCCTACCTGCGCAGCGACAAGCACATCCCCATGCTGCATGTGTTTGACTATACAGGTTTCCGTCTTTACACCGGTCTGACCACCCGCAACGGGCAAAAGATGCATCGTCTGCAAGGTCTGCAGCCCGTCACCTACATTGTCTATTCGGTGGCTTGGAACAAGACTGAAATCATGTGGTTTGTCAACAACATGCTGGTTCACAAAGAGCCTAATACTCTGCCTGCAGGCGAGAAACTCTATCTGCACCTTTATTCGAACCTCTTCCCCGGTCAGCGTCATGTGACCGAGGGGTCATTGGATGTGGCGTGGGTTCGTTGTTTCACTACAAAGCAGTAATATGTTCGTCATTGCCGGCCCTTGTGCCATTGAAAACAGAGACATGGTTTTGTCCACTGCGGACCACTTGAAGTCGGTCTGCGAACGCTTGGGGCTCAGTCTCTACTTCAAGTCCTCGTTTGACAAAGCCAATCGCACCTCGCTCTCGGAACGGGGTGTAGGTATGGACGAAGGACTGCATATCTTGCAAGAGGTCAAGCAGCAGTTTGCCTTGCCCGTTGTGACGGATGTGCACGAGTCGTGGCAGTGCAGTCCCGTTGCCGAAGTGGCAGATGTGTTACAGATTCCCGCCTTCCTCAGCCGCCAGACCGACCTTGTGCAAGCCGCAGCCCGTACCGGTCATATCGTTAATGTCAAGAAGGGGCAGTTCATGGCTCCTTGGGATATGAAGGGTGTCGTACAAAAGGTACAAGCCGTTTCGCCACAGGGCATGACCGGTCGATTGTGGCTCACCGAACGCGGCAACTCGTTTGGTTACGGACGTTTGGTGGTGGACATGACCAATCTGGTTGAAATGCGCCGCTGGGGTTGCCCCGTGGTGTTCGATGCCACCCATTCGGTACAACAGCCCAGCACAGCGGCCGGAGTGACCGGCGGCAATCGCGAAATGGTTCCCGTTCTGATGCGCGCCGCTTTGGCAGTAGGAGTGGACGGGCTGTTCCTCGAAGTACACCCCGACCCTGACCGAGCCATCTCCGATGCCGCTAACCAAGTACGCTTGAGCGACATAGAGCAACTGCTCACGCAAGCGAAACAAATAGACCAACTGGCACACCAATTTCAATAAAAAAACGACTATAGTCATGACCTACGCCGAAAGAGCCAAACAGATTTTCAGGGAAGAGACCGCGGAGTTTGCCAAGCTGGCAGACAGCATTGACGATCGATTTGACCGCGCAGTGGAGATGATTTATGCCTGCCAAGGCAAGTTGGTGGTGATGGGCATAGGCAAGACCGGCATCATTGGTCACAAGATAGCAGCGTCGCTGGCCTCCACCGGTACTGAGGCCATATTTGTCAATGCCGCCGAGGCCGTACATGGCGATTTGGGCATGGTCAACGGCCGTGATGTGGTGCTCTTGGTGAGCAACAGCGGCACTACAAGCGAGATTATCAATGTCATCGCCCCCTTGCGTCGCATAGGTTGCAGTCTGATTGCCATGACCGGCAACACGACTTCCAAACTGGCGCAGCAGTGTGACCTGACCCTCTCCGTACATGTGGACAAAGAGGCTTGCCCGCTCGGTTTGGCTCCTACCACCTCCACCACAGCCACTTTGCTCATGGGCGATGCGCTGATGGTGTGTCTGATGGAGAAAAGGCATTTTAAGGCCGAGAACTTTGCCGTCTATCACCCTGGAGGTGCCTTGGGACGCAAGTTGTTAGGTCGTGTCAAGAACAGTATGTCCACCGCTGTTCCGCGCGTAAGAGAAAGCACTCCGCTGCGCGAACTGGTGGCAGAGATGTCCGATAAGCACATGGGCATGACCATGGTGTTTGAGGACGATTATCCTCTTACCGAAGCCCGTTGTCTGGGCATTATCACCGACGGAGACCTTAGGCGT
>CAMOHN010000036.1 GCA_946615455.1 uncultured Bacteroidales bacterium | reverse complement strand
CCCCTTGACGCTCCGTTGGTTTCGCGCCATGATGGACGAAGTGGACGACAATCTATGGCAGACCATACAGCAGCGTATGACCATCAGCCGCCGTATAGGTCTGTACAAACGCCAGGAAGGCATCCCTGTGGTGCAACCCACCCGTTTTCAAGCCATTCGCGATGCCCGCATCAAATGGGCTGAACAACACCATATCAACCCCCAAACCGTGGCAGACATCTATGAGGCTCTACATAAGGAGAGTATTCGCCACCAATAACACACAGACTATGAAACACCCCATTCTTTTTCTATTTTTATTTTTATCAACGACAGTGTCGGCTCAATACATTGTTACGGGTAAAGTCATCCATGCCACTACGGGCGACCCCATTGAGATGGCAACGGTGGTCTTGTACCAAGGTAAGGAGTTGAAACATGGTACACAAGCCGACTTGGATGGCAACTACTATATTGACCGTGTGGCAGAAGGCACCTATTCGATGCGCGTGAGCAGCGTGGGTTTCGAAGAGAAAGAAGTAACGTTGGAGGTCAGTAAGAAAAAAGCCAACAGCAACCTTGTGGTTACAGCGGCAACGGTCAGTTTGAAAGAGTCGCTGCAAGTGTTAGGCGAAGTGGATGTGAAAGGACAAGCCGCAGAGATGGTGGTCAAGGGTGACACCATCGAGTATAACACTGCTGCTTACAAGGTGGGCGAAAACGCTATGGTCGAAGACCTATTGAAGAAGATGAATGGTGTGGAGGTGGACAAAGAGGGCAATGTGACCATCAATGGTGAGACCATTACCGGTGTGCGCATTGACGGCAAGAAATTCTTCGGAGACGATGTACAAAGTGCCACCAAAAACATCCCTGCCGAGATGATTGAAAAGATACAGGTTATTGACGAGAAGTCCGAGACCGCTAAGATGACGGGGTTTGAAGACGATGAGACCGAGCGTATCATCAACCTAACGCTCAAGGAGAGCCGTAAACGCGGCGTATTCGGCAACTACAACGGCGGTATAGGTGCCGACATGGTGACCGAGAACGAGGGTTGGTTCAACTATGCCGACCCTGCCTATGGTGCCACAGCCGGTGAACGTACAAAACACTTCTTCCAAGACGACTTTCGCTATACCGCCGGTGTGTTCACCAACCTGTTGTTAGGTGAGAGCCAGACCACCATCATCGGCAGTGCCAACAACACCAACGACATCCGTTCAGGGCGCGGGCGTAGCTCGTTCTCGGGTAACAACACGGGCATCACATGGAGCGAGAACCTCGGTGTGAACACCAATATCGACCTGAACAAGAAGATTCGCAAGCACGATAGCCAGACCTCGATGGCTTTTGGCGGTGACGGCATGTTCAACCACTCGTATAACACGACACAGTCGTTTTCGGACAAAGAGAGCTATTCAGGCAACAACACCTACCACAACACAGACAGCGCCAACAAGGTGAGCCACGCCTGGGATGTGCAAGCACGCTTTGAGTTGGAGTATCAGATAGATACCCTCAACAAAATCATCATCCAACCGCGCATCACCTACACCAACGGTCGGTCGACCGACCACACGGGCTACACCTACACCAATACAGGTAATGTGCTGATGAGCGACGGCTATCAGAACCGATTCAGCAACCAAGACGAGATTGGCGCTCGCGTGCGGGTGAACTACAACCACAAGTTCCTTCACCCCGGGCGCTCGCTCACGCTGACGGGCAATGTGCAGTTCACCGATGTGAAGGGAAAGACCAACACCTATGCCTATGACAACCTCGGTGATAGTGCCAAGGTTAATCAGAACACCAGTTCGGGCAACGATGCGCTAAACCTACGCTTGCGGGCATCGTATGTGGAGCCTATCTACGGTAAGAACCATTTTTTGGAGACGGTGCTCATGTTCAGCACCAACCTCAGACAAAGCAAAAAAGACCAGTATGACTATGACCTCAACAGCCAGACCTATATTTATAGCGACAACTATTCCAACCGCTTGACCAACCGATTCTATCAGCAGGCTGTGGGGCTGAACTACCGCTATATAAAAGACCAAGTGGATCTGACCGTCGGGGCACAATTCAACCCCAGTCAGACCCGCAACCTGACCTACTACGGCGATGTGCTGCATCGCGACACCACCATCTATGCGTGGAACTGGAGTCCGAACATGCGTTTCAAATACAACTTCGGCAAAAAGGAGTTTGCCCGCATTTTCTATCGCGGCACCAACACGCAACCCTCCGTCACGCAGATGGAGCCTGTGCGCAACAACAGCAATGCCATGAACGAAACGGTTGGTAACCTTGGACTTAAGCCCGCTTTCCGACACCAGTTGCACGCCATGTACAGCAAGTTCGACAAGGATAAATTCTGGTCTGTGATGGCAGGTTTGCACGGCAATGTGACACAAGACGCGCTGGTGAACAACTCCATCTACGACGAGACGGGTAAACTCTATCAACAGACCGTCAATGCCGATGGTACACCCTGGGATGTGAGTGGTGATGTGATGTTCAACACACCTTTTGCCAACAAACTCATGCAGTTCCACACCCGCACCGAGGTTCGCTATAACCAACGCCTTGCCTACCTGTCACGCGAACAGACTGCCGCTACCATCAACCAATGGTTGGAGCAAAACACCTTCGGTCTGGGACAAGAGAGTCGCACGGGCAATCTGCGCCTGAGCGAGAGCCTGACACTACGTTTCACGCACGACCTGGTTGACATTGGCATTGTGGGCAGTGTTATTTATTCGCGCACACAGAACAGCCTAACCGGTTCGTCGGTGACCAATGTGACCGACTGGACAGTGACGGGTGACATGCAGTGGCACTTGCCCAAGTCGTGGAATCTGTCTGCCGACTGCGGCTATACCGCCCGCTACGGTTATACGGGGCTGACCGATGTGAACGAGATACTGCTCAATGCCTCGGTGGACAAGACATGGGGGTTTGCCACCCTGTCGCTCAAAGCCTTTGATATTCTACACCAAAAGAAGAATATTTTGCAAACAGTGGGTGAGAACTATGTGCAGTATGTCAAAGCCAACACGCTACCAACCTATTTCCTGCTCACTTTCACCTATAAGTTCAATCGTATGGGCGATCTGAAAGCCACGGGCATGGGCGGCTATATGCAAGAGATGATTGAGAACGGCGGCAAGCCTTCAGGCAATGGCATGCCCATGGGTCCACCTCCCATGCGCTAAGCTGCGGACTCTCTTTTTTGCCTCTATAGATACAAAAATGTACCTTTTTTGCCTGCAAAATACACATTTTGCAGGCAAAAAATTTGGTGCATATCTAAATGCTTGTATTTTTGGGCTGTTGTTCGGTGTTTGGTCATTGGCAACAGCCCTTAATTCGAGAACAGTTCTGTGGAGTCCTCCTGTTCGCGAATAAGAAGCAAGGACTCCGTCACCCAAAAATCCAACTTGATCGATTATGATTATTGGTATCCCAAAAGAGATTATGCACGGCGAGAATCGCGTTGCATGCTCACCCGAAACCGTAGGTAAATTTGTGAAGGACGGTTACACCGTTCTGGTTGAGAACCATGCCGGAGACGGTGCTCTCTATCACGACGAGGAGTATGCCGCAGCCGGTGCCAAGATGATGGCCAAGGCCGAGGACATCTACCAACAGGCTGAACTGATTCTGAAAGTGAAGGAGCCCCTGTTCAATGAGCAGCTTGGCAAGCATGAGGTAGAGTTGATGCACAAGGGTCAGTACCTGATTACCTTCATTCACCCCGCTTCACCCGTTAACCATGAGATGGTGAAGAAACTTACTGCCCAGGGTGTGACTGCATTCACATTGGACTGCATTCCTCGTATCAGCCGTGCACAGTCTATGGATGCTTTGACCAGCATGTCCACATGCGCCGGTTACAAGGGTATCATCATGGCTGCCGACCACATGACCTCGTTCATTCCGCAGATGTTCACCGCCGTTGGCAAGATTGATGCCGCCAAGGTAATGGTTATAGGTGTGGGTGTTGCCGGTTTGCAAGCCCTGGCTACTGCTAAACGTTTGGGTGCCATCACCTATGCTGCCGACATCCGTCCTATGGCAGCCGAGAACGCCCAATCGCTGGGTGCCAAGATTATCGACACCGGTGTGCCTGCCGAGTTGGCAGTGGGCGAAGGCGGCTATGCCAAGGCTCTGCCCGCAGATGTACTCATCAAGGAGCGCGAGCTGCTCAAAGAAACCATCCAACAGATGGATATCGTCTTCTGCTCCGTACTGGTTCCGGGCGAATTGGCTCCGGTTATCATCACCGAGGATACCGTCAAGGGAATGAAGAAAGGCTCCGTCATCGTGGACATCGCCATTGACCAAGGCGGTAACTGCGACATCACCCCCAAAGGCACCATCGAGATGAAACACGGTGTTACCCTTATCGGTGTGAAGAACATTCCGGGCGAGCTGCCCACATCTTCCACTTGGATGTTCTCCAACAACATGTACAACCTCGTGACCTACCTTGTCAAGGACGGTAAGATCGAGCTGAACATGCAAGACGAGGTGATTGCCAAGAGTCTGGTTTGCACCAACGGCGAGTTGCTGCATGCAGGTGCACGCAAAGCTATGGGATTGTAATTTAACGCATGCATGATAATGGATAATGGTCAAAAAAGTGGCTGTTATCCATTATCATTTATCAATTAACTGATAACTATGCTTCATCCTCTCATCCTTGTAGCCGTCTTCGTGGTATGTGCCGTAGTCGGTTATTTTATCATTAGCAATGTGCCCAGTTTGCTGCACACCCCCTTGATGTCGGGCATGAACGCTCTGTCGGGTGTGACCATTGTAGGTGCTTTGTCCGCTACGGGCTTAGCATACGGTTTGGACGGTGTATGGGCGCAAGTGTTCGGTATGTTGGCCATTGTGCTGGCTGCCATCAATGTGTTCGGAGGCTTCGGTATCACCCACCGCATGCTCCGTATGTTTAACAAGAAAAAGTGATGCCCATGACTGTACAGATTATACTGAGTATTCTCTTGTCCTTGGCCGTCATAGCCGGCATATCCATGATGAGCAAGGTCAAGTCCGCTGTAGCGGGTAATTTCCTCTCGGCATTGGCCATGTTGGTGGGTGTGGTGGCTACAGTGTGGTTTAGCGGCGTGATGTCCGTGTGGACCATCTATGTCGCCATTATCATCGGAGCCTTGATAGGCAGTGTGATGGCAGCCCGTGCTCAAATGATTCAGATGCCGCAGTTGGTGGCATTGTTTAACGGTTTGGGCGGCGGAGCCTCGGCACTGGTGGGCGTGATGTCCTACATGGGGTGGGGCATGACGACCGAACCCGAATACCCTGTTTTTGTCCGCTTCACAGCCATTTTGGCTATTGCCGTAGGCATGATTACGCTGGTCGGTTCGCTGGTGGCAGCCGGCAAGTTGGCTCGTGTGATTGACGGTCGTCCCAAGGTCTATCCCGCCCACTCCGCCATGACACTGTGTCTGATTGTGCTATCAGTTGTGTGCATTGTACTGGGCACGGTCTATGCTCAAAGTGTATGGATTGCTCTTGGTGCGGTATTGCTCACAAGCGGCTTTGGCTATATGTTCGCCATTCGGGTGGGCGGAGCCGACATGCCTATCACCATTTCGCTGCTGAATTCGCTCTCGGGTGTAGCAGGTTCGATTGCCGGTATGGCTATCGGTGACATCTTCCTTGTGGCTGTAGGCGGTATCGTCGGTGCATCGGGCTTGTTGCTCACACAAATCATGTGCCGCGCTATGAACCGCAGCCTGATGAGCATCCTGCTTGGCGGAGTAGTAAAAAAGAAAACGAGTAATCCGAGTACTCCGAATGTTCCGACTATTCAGAATAATCCGAATGCTCCGACTGTTTTTTCAGAAACAACAGATTTTGAACAACTTTTAGAAAAACTCAACGATATGGAAGTAAAACAACTACTGGATGCCATCGAGGCATTGACCAAAGAGGTGGCAGGCCTGCGTGCTCAACTGGCACAAGGTCAGACGGCTGCTCCCGTTGCTACCGAAAAGAAAGAAGAAAAGACTCCTGCTTCGGTATTGAGCAATGCCAAAGATGTAATCATTGTTCCGGGTTATGGCATGGCTCTGGCACAAGCTCAACATGCTGTCAAGCAGTTGGCAGACAAGTTGGAGTATAAAGGTGCTCGAGTGCGTTTTGCCATTCACCCCGTTGCCGGTCGTATGCCCGGACACATGAATGTGCTGCTTGCCGAGGCCGATATCCCCTACGAGAAACTCTACGAAATGCAGGCTATCAACGACGATTTCAAGAGCGTGGATGCCGTTGTTGTTATCGGTGCGAACGATGTACTTAACCCCGCCGCCAACACAGCCGAAGGTACCCCCATCTATGGTATGCCCGTATTGAATGTAGCTGATGCGAAGGAAGTGATTGTCTGCAACTTTGACCTCAAGCCCGGTTATGCCGGTGTAGAGAATCCGCTCTATACCCGCGAAAAGGGTGTCTATCTGTGCCTTGGTGATGCCAAAGAGACGCTCATGAAACTCATCAACGACATTCATTGATTGCGTTTGGGGAACTGCATCCAATAGACCGTCTGTTTGGCACGGGTGAGGGCTGTATAAGCCCATCGGATATTGGCAGGGTCGGCGTTTAGGTCTTCAATGGGTAAGCCCGCGTCAATAAAAACCTTGTCCCATTGACCTCCCTGCGCCTTGTGACAAGTGACAGCATAGGCAAAACGGACTTGCAGCGCGTTATAGTAGGGTGACTGGCGAATCTGCTCATTGAGCTTACGTCGGTTGTGCTGTAACTCAGGCCAGTCTTCGCCTATTCGCTCGTAGAGTGTCTGTTGCAAACGATAGTTATCTTCAGGCGATGCTGTGGTTAGCGTATCTAACCATAGCATCGCATCTATATCGTAGTCATAGTCCAAAAGCCGGAGCGAAGCATCGACAAAATGAAAGCCATACAACTCTCGCTCGTTGCGAAGGCGGGTGACTTCCATGGTATCCCCATTGGCAAGGAAAGGGAGGTTGGCATATTCCTGCGTCCAGAAATAATTGTTTCGGCTGACCATCAGTCTGTCCCCGGCACTCAATGCATCTTCGCGGAAGAGGATAGCAGCCCTGACTCCTTGATTATAGAGGTTGGTTCGCCGATTGCTGCGGGTTAGAATGATAGTCTCTGCCATGCCCGCATCGCGGTAGGCTTGCTCCAACGTATCTTGCAGTTGTTGTGGTTGAAGCAGATGCAAGTCCTTGCCTTCCTGCAAGGCAATTGTGCCCGTTTGACGGATGCGGGAGGCATTTTGTAAGACAGTGCTGTCCAATGCCTGTCGGGCTACTTCGGTCAGACGCGCCGTGGTGAGCGACAAACTATACGAAGCCAACACATCGGCATCCAAAGCCGGCGAGTGGGTATGCCCTACGGGCGGCAACTGGGCATTATCTCCCAATAGCAGCAAGGCATTGCTGTTGTCAGTGCTACCTTGTTGCGGGTCGGATGTATAGACAAACCGTATCAGGTCTTCCAACAGATTACCCGAACCGAAGGTGGCATTGTCCCGACTATTGCTGATCATGCCGGCCTCATCCACCAAAAAGAGGGTATTGCGCGCTTTGTTGTCAGATAGCGCGAACCCGCTTTCACCTGGTAAGCCGCTTCGTTGGGCACGATATATATACTTGTGTATGGTATAGGCGTGCACACCGGCATAGTGCGCCATGACTTTGGCTGCTCGTCCTGTAGGTGCCAATAGCACAACGGGCAGATGCAAGACCTGCATGGCTTTGACCAAGGCAGCTGTTACCGAGGTTTTTCCCGAACCGGCATAGCCGTTCAGCAAGAAGGCTTTACGGCGGTCTTTTGCCATTAAGAAGCAGGACAATTGGTCTATCAAAGCTGTCTGTTGCTCGTTGGGAACGAAAGGCAGAAACGAGCGGATTTGGTCTGAAATGAATTTTTCCACCTTTTTTGTTTGTCTTATGGGTTAAATGCTGTACTTTTGCGACGCTTTTCACGGAAGTGGAAGCGTCAGCATAGGGTAAGTCCTATACGACCAGCTCCCTCTGAATTCCCCCAGGTCTTGACCGAAGCAAGGGTAGGAGGTTGTAGCGGTGCGATATAGTCAGCTTACCCTTTTTTCGTGTCTATCTGTGCGGGTGTTTTACCTAACCCGTCTTCCGTTAAGGTCATACCACCTGCCGTTGCGCACGATGTAGAGCCGTCCTCGGTATAGGATTTTCTCGGTTTGCAACGGCAGTCGGGCAGACTGCACGGCTGTTGTTGTGTGTGCCGACTGATAGGCAGTCCAAGCATTGGGAATGCCGTATCCCAATTGGTTATCGGGGTTGTTGTGTTGGTGAGCGGATTGTAGTATGAGTTGGCGCAGTTGCATGGCATTCAGATGAGGCAGTGCCTGCCACAGACAAGCCACCATACCTGCCATCTCGGGTGTAGCGAACGATGTCCCGCTGCCTTCTCGCGTACTACCCAGACTCGGGTCAAAGATGGTCACATTGCTTCCTGGTGCCACCACGTCGGGTTTGAGTCTGCCATCGGCTGTGGGGCCTGTTCCCGAAAACGGAGAGCGAACCGAGTCCGCTGTACAAGCTCCCACTGTGAGTACACTATCGGCATCACCGGGTATGGTGACGCGTCCCCAATCAAGTCGGCTACCATCGTTGCCGGCGGCTATGCACAACAACCTGTTGTGTCCTGCCACATTGGTTGCCGCTCGCGAGGCAGTACTGGTGCCGTCCAGTTCGTCCAGAGTGAAAGCGGTATGCATATCGTCCATTCGATTGTATCCCAATGAGATAGTGATGATATCCGCTCCCAATGAGTCAGCAAGGTAGATGGCTCGGGCCAAACGGTCCACTTCGCGGCGGTGTTCGTTGGTCAACTCTTCCGTTCGGATAAGGATATAATGGGCATCGGGGGCTGTGCCTATGAATGATTCCGACCGATAAAGCATGGTGCTCAAACAGAGCGTGCCGTGGTTGTCTGCAGAGGACTCGAACACGCCGTATTCGCGCAAACTATCCTCTACCAAATC
>CAMOHN010000035.1 GCA_946615455.1 uncultured Bacteroidales bacterium | reverse complement strand
AGTTCTATATGCTTTTTATATCGGCGGCAAAGGTAATACAAAATAATCACAAGACACTATGCAACAGATTATTTTTCATTTTTCACTCAAAAATCCAAACCTATAAAAAAATCGGGCACACCGATTGGTGCGCCCGATAATTTGAAAAAAATACTTGCTATAGGTTCTTATTCGCAGTCCACTTGTGTGTAGGTGCGTTTGCCTTCGCCGTCTGCTGTGTCTGCCTCACCAATTTGCAGGCAGGCATCCTCGGTCAGACCGGTGATATCAACGGTTTGTCCCATACCCCAGTCATCACCATTGCGATAGATGATGTTCAGACCGGTAACAGCTTCTGGAGTGGTATAAACCCACCAATCACCATCTTGGGTGAGTTGAGCAGCGACACCTTCACCACCGGTAGGCCATACCCATGCGGTAGGAGTGTTGGTCCAATCGCTCGGCATTTTAGCGCGAACGGTAACAATCTGTTTTTCGGGTTCAACAGTACCGCCTTCACCTTCAATGGTAACCGTTTTGGTGTTGTTGGCAGCATCGAGCGTGAAGGTTACGGTATAAGCACCATCAGCAGGAACGGTGATATTGTCCGAACCGCCTTCCATACCGGCTTCTACATAGAGTTCATCGGTCGTGTTGTACGAACGAATCTTGCAACCACCGGCAGCGAGCAGGTTCATAGTTGCGCTCCATGTATAAACGTCACCGTCTTTGGTCGGAGTGCCCAGGTCGAAGCGGTTACCCCAGCCCCAGCCGCCTGCATCATTAGCAGCATCGGCTTCAGCACCGGTTTGAGCAGCAACAGCGTCACCTACTACACACAGACGTACTTCCGAATAGTCTTTCACTTCTACTTCGCCGGTTTTCTCCATTGTATAAGCATACGAAGAAGCGATGTCACCCTTTGCCATATTGAAGATCAATGTTACGGTGTACATACCACCATTTTCAACCACGATATTGGAACCGTTAGGAATCATACCGGCACCGAGATTGGAGTTAGCCTTAACTTGCTCTGCATCGTCAAGGTTAATTTTCCAAACGCTTGAGTGTTTGAACTTGAACTCGGTGTTAGCAGCCAGTTCTACGTTGGTCCATGTCCATGTGATTTGGGTTTGTTTGGCTTGTACAGTGGGTTGAGCGTCAGCTGCGAGGAAGCCCCAGCTGTTCATACTGCCTGCCAAACCCCAATCAATAGCGGGAGCAACCACGATTTGTGCGCCGCCGGTAGCATCCAGCAGACCATCACGGTTGAAATCAAGGATAATGTGGTAGAAACCGGTTTCACCAACTTGCATCTTAGCATCTTGCGTGAGCGCACCTTTCCAACCTTCAAGATCTTGACCATCGGTTGCTAATTGAGTAGCCTCGAGAGTAGCCCCATAATAGGTATAGACATCACCCTCTTTGAAAACGATTTGGAAGTCCTTGTCGGCTTCGAGAACGATGTACTTCTCGTACATACCTTCGCGGGCAGCGCCATCCACTTCGTTGAGGCCTTGTGCCATACCGGTAGCTACAACGCCTGTTGTTTGCAGGTCGGCATAGCCGGTTGCATCGCCTACTACGTAAGCACCACTGGTGAGCAGATCACCTGTGTCGATAGTTTTGTTTTCCTTCTTTTCACAAGATGTGAACAGCATACCAAATGAAGCAACTGCGCACATCAGCAAACTGATTTTTTTCATGTTTGTAATGTTTTTGAGTTAATTATTAGGTTATTATAAAATGCTTTCGCATTATATTAGTATCCTTCGTTTTGGGTCCAATAGGGTGTTCCGTCAGCCTTGATGCTGGACTTTTGGAGTACGCTATAAGGGATGGGGAACCAGCGGCGTGTATTATTCAAACCTGCGCCGGAAACGTATTGAATCTTCTCAAATTGTCCGAAGCGGATTAGGTCGCGGCGGCGTGCGCACTCCCAGCTCAACTCACGACCGCGCTCAGCGAGAATACCCGAATTGAGGTCGGTGGACAATCCCGTAAAGGCATCGGGATAGGCGGCATCGAAGTCGCTTTCGGGGTTAGCCGAATAGGCGAATGAACGTTTCTTCATCTGGCTGACAGCTTGGGTGTATTCGCCGGTGGCAGCACCTGCACCATGTGCAAGAGCCTCCGCTTTCATCAAAATCACGTCGGCATAACGGAAAAGGACGAAGTCGTTTTCGCAATAACGGTACGTGCCTGCGGTATCAATTTGGTACTTAATCATACGCGCGCCGCAGGTACGAATAGCCTCCGTAAGGGAAGAGTTTTCCGTAACGGGTTTGGTGGGGTCGGAAGTAATCTCGGCTGTCAGAACAACCAGCGAGTCAGCCGTGCAAGACTTGTTGGCATCCACGATGGTATCGTTAGAGCCTTGTTTATAGAGCGGACCTACGAACCAAGCCCACTGGTGAGGATTGTGTGTACCGTCATCTTCCACGCCGATACCGGCACCACGTACATCATGACCATTGAATATTTTCAGGTAGTTAGGACGCGCGCAGAATCCGTTCCACGGTTTGTCTTGCATTTTGGGCCAAAGCGTTTGGTGCGAATAGTGGAGGGTGAGGAACGATATTTGGAGTTTATTCTTCACTTTATCCACATTGCGCTCGTTATCCTTCGAGCCGTCTTCAACGATAACGAGGATGTTCTCGTTTGATTTTTCGTTGAACATGAGGAAGTTGTCAAAGTAGTTGCTCTCAATGGCGTAGGAGCCGGAAGCAATTACCTTATCGCAGCAACGGTTGGCATTGACATAGAAATCGTTGGAAGACGTGATGTCCGTGAAGCCTGTCAGGTCTTTGTCAATCTCGGTCATCGGGGTGCGTGTTTGCTGATCCCCATTGGAATAAACAATCGTATGGGTGGTTTGCATCACCGTAGCAGGATCCACGCCAAATGACTCTGCATTGAGGTAAAGGCGGGCAAGCAACGTATAGGCAACACCTTGCGTCATACGTCCAAGTTGTTCGGCACGATTCCCACTATTAACCACTACCATATTCGGTGCATTGTTCTCCAAGCAAGCCACGAGGTGAGCCCACGTGATTTGCGGGTCAAGCAGTTCTTCGTTGCGATCGGAGTAGTCCTCCATATAGGGGATACGTCCGAAGCAGTCAAAAAGCATATAGTAGTAGTACGAACGCAGCACCTCCAATTCGCCTTTATACTGCTTGTAGGTGGCTTCCGACATATTGTCTTTCGCTTCGGCGAGCGTTTGCAATAGATTGTTGCACAGCACGGCACCGGATACGGTACGGTTCCAGATGCACTTGAAGGCTTCGCCGTAAGCGTTCCAGTTGTGGGTATTGAGGTTCTTCCAATAGCCACCATCTGCCCAGTCGCCACCGGCACGGGTAGGACACAGACCTTCATCCGCTGTCAGCGTATTGACACCCCAGTAGCCCCAGTGGTCATGAACGAACTTAAGGTCGGCATACGCTTGCGCCACCATAAGAACAATATTGTCTTCGTTGCTCAATATCTCCTCGGCTGTCGGTTGGCCGAATGTATCCTCTTTGAGCATATCCTCACAAGCAGTGAACGTAGTAAGGAAGAAAAGTGCGATGAGTGATGAATAGATATACTTTTTCATAGTTGTACCCTTTCCTTAATTAGAACAGATTAAGATTAACTCCAAACAGGACGCTGGCTGTTTTCGGATAGAAACTTACGTAGTCTATACCTGCGCTCCAAACAGCCGTAGTGCTTACTTCGGGGTCTTTGCCGCTGTAACCGCTGATGGTGAAGAGGTTCTGACCGGTGGCAGTGAGACGGAGCGAACGGATATAGTTGTTGTCCTTAAAGCGGAATGTATAACCGAGGGTTATGTTGTCACACTTGAGGTAGGATCCGTCTTCAAGCCAGTAGTCGGAGAAGTGCTGATGGTCGGCAAATACCGCACCGCCGTTAGCCGCTGCACCATTGCCGGAGTTGAGGTCCTTCATAAAGACATTCTGGTTGGTGGAAGATGAAGTTCCATCCGGCGTATATTGCCAACGGGTTACGTTGAGCAATTTGTTGCCAATGACACCACGGAAGAAGATGGTGAGGTCAAGGTCACGCCAACGAACGGTGTTATTCCAGCCGTAGGTTACTTTGGGTTGCGCGTTACCTAATGCCTGACGATCGGCTTCCACAAGGTCACCTGCCATGCAAGGTTCGCCATAACGGTTCTCATAGAGCCAGTTGCCTGCTTTGTCAAAGCCGAGGAACTTATAGCCGTAGTAGGTACCTACCGACTCTCCTTCAATAAGAATTTGAGTTTGCATACTGTTGAATGCGTTACCGCTCACACTACCTGCCATTGTCTGCTTGTAGTTAAAGCCCTTTGCTTCATCGCTCAGTTTGGTGATTTTGTTGTCGTTCCAAGCGAGGGTGAGAGTGGAAGTCCAGTTCCAGTCTTTGGTCTTGACAGGTACCCCCGACAAGGCTACTTCAAAACCGTAACTCTCCATCTGACCGGCGTTCGCCAAGAGGGTCTCATACTGATAAGGAGGTGTCGGCACTTCGTAGTACCAAAGCAGGTCTTGCGTCTGACGGAAATAGCCGTCTAAACTTCCATACATTCTACCTTTGAAGAACGAGTAGTCCACACCCACATTGTACTCCAACTTCTTCTCCCAACGGAGGTCTGGGTTCACGTTCTGCGTAACGGAGTAGGCATATACATCTTGTCCGTTCATCGTTACCACATCTGTTTTGCTCAAGAGGGCAACAGATTTTAGATTATCTTTCAGGTCGTTACCCGTCATACCGAAACCTACACGAAGTTTGAGTTCGTCGCACCAGTCTTGGCTACGCATAAAGTCTTCACCCTTAATACGCCAACCTGCGCTGACTGCGGGGAAGTAGCCCCACTTGTTGTTCGCGCCAAAGCGAGACGAACCTTCAGCACGGACGGAAGCGGAAACAAGGTATTTCTCATTGTAGTTGTAGTTCAAACGGAGGAAGCCGGCAGCCAGCGTATGGGTTGCACGTCCCGAACTAACGGTCAGATACTCTTTATCAGCTTGTCCCTCGCCGATAGAGTTATACTTGATATTGTAGGTAGCAAAACCTTGGTTGGTGATAGCATCGCCGTCGTCAAAGAAGTGTTGGTAGGAGAAACCTGCCACGCCCACGAGGCTGTGACCGCCCCACGAACCGGCGTAGTCCAAAGTGGCTTCATAAAGTTGATTGAAGTTGTTGCTATTGCTGCGTCCGGCGGCACCTGCATCTGCCAGATATCCGGCACTCAACAGGTTCTTATTCGCCCAGAACGAGTGGTTATCACCTTCTTCAAGGGCAGCAAATCCGCTTACCTTCAGTCCGGGAACGGGCACAATGTTTACGGTGGCGCGAACCGACCCGCGGAAATAGTTACCATCGCCATAGGACTCCTTGAGGTTCATGCCCTCAACGGGGTTGGTTTGTCCGTTGATGGGGAAATTAACAAAGTAGCCGTTGCCTGATGTTTGGTCATAGACGGGATAGGTCGGGTTGAGGGTGGCCGCTTGTGTAAAATCGCCGCAGAAATAGTCGTTGCGATAGTGCATATACGACAAGTCATACTGCATATTGAGCCATCCGTTAAGCGCTTTCTGGTCAGCGGCGAACTTACCCATCAACTCTTGCCGGTTGGTCACCTTGGCTATACCTTCGGCATTCTTGAAGTTAATGGAAGCACGATACGAGAAGTTCTTATGCGAGCCGGAAACGGCTAAGTTATGATTATGTGTCAGAGCGGCTGTACGTGTCAATTCAGAAATCCAATCGGTGGTACTGCCAAAATCATTGCCGGTCAGTTTACCGTTGGTCAGTGTCTTGAGGTTACGGAAATCGGATGCAGTAGCCATACCCATCTTGGTATTGTTCCATGCAGCGGAAACATATCCGTCGTAGGTAACTTCGGTATTTGCTTGGTCGGAATAGCCGGCTCCGCGCTTGGTGGTAATGATAATCACACCGTTTGTACCGCGCGTTCCGTAGATGGCTGCTGCTGAACCGTCTTTGAGTACATCCATCGAAGCGATGTCGTTGGGAGCAATTTGGTCAATACCGCTTACGGGCACACCGTCCACAATGTAGAGCGGGCTGGTACCTGCACCTTGGTCCAACGTGGAAAAACCGCGAATCTGGATATCAAAACCCGTGCTGGTAGGGTCTGAAGTGGAGCGAGTGATGTTCAGACCTGCCACTTTGCCTTGCAGCAATCCGGCAGGGTTGGCCTGTACGCCCGGATTGAAATCTTCGGCTTTTACACTGGCCACCGAACCGGTTACTTCTTTCTTTTTCTGTGAGCCGTAACCTACTACGACCACTTCTTCCAGTTGTTCAGTCTCTTCTGCCATACGGATAACCATACCGTTCTTGGCAGGCAGAGTTTGCGTTTGGAAACCGATATAACTAATCTCAAGCATTTTGCCTTCTGCCACATCAAGCATAAAGTTGCCGTCGAAATCAGTCACGGTACCATTGGTGGTGCCGACTTCGATGACGGTTGCACCAATAACGGGTATATCGGTGGCAGCCTCAACGACCGTGCCGGTCACCTGCGCTTGTACGGTAGTCGCAAATAGCCACATAAGGCACAAGGCGCATAAGGAATAGATTTTGTGTTTCTTCATAGCGAATAATGAACGTTTTTTAATGAATATATACTAAATGTTTAGTTTGCTTTCTTTTTCTCATTGATAAAGAATGTGGACAGTCCGCCAAGGACGAGCAGCACACCGGCTACCACGAGCATGTATTGCTGTTGAGGAACAGACACCATGCCTTCTTCTCCCATGACCTCAATGGCGGGGAAGAGTTCCAGAATGTATCCGCCACAGACAGCGGCGATAATCTGCGGCAGGCAGATCGTGCAGTTGAACAGGCCGAGCAGCGTGCCCATGTACTTGCTGCCTTCGATGGCGTTGGTGAACAGGGTGAAGGGCAGAGCCAACATGGCAGCCCAGGCAGCGCCTATGAAGGTAAAGCTGATGAGGGCGATATACTGATTGTGCACCACAAACGTGGAGGCAAATCCCAATCCGCCCACAATGAGCGAGATGGCGTAAGCCCCTTTGTTACCGCATTTCTTCTCTAACCACGGCAAGAGCATCGCCCACAGGAGCGAACCGCAAGCCTGCACGGCAAAGCAGATACCCACCCAGTCGGCGGCCTCCTGGTAGCGTGTGGCTGACTCGTTCAAACCGGATGTGAACAGACCGTCCCAACCGAAGCAGTTGAGTGCCACGGAACCGTTGGTATAGGTCCACATATACATGAACGCCGCCCAGCAGAAGAACTGTACCAGTCCGATGGTCAGGAAAGACTTTACGATAAAGCCGGTGGAGGAACGCTGTTCGTCGTTTGTGGTTGCGTCTTCCGATTTCTTGTTCAGCCCATGGAACTCGGCATACTCTTGGGGTGGCATTTCGTCAACAGCAAAGAAGGTGTAGAGCACGCACAGGATGAGGATAGCAGCACCTATATAGAAAGACCACTTGACAGAATCAGGTATGACTCCTTCGGGAGCGGTCTTTGCCACACCAATCCACGAGAAGAAATATGGGAACACGAAGCCCACAATGGAACCGGCGTTACACAGCGAGGACTGGATGCTGTACGCCAAACCTTTTTGTTCCTCGTTGACCATATCGCCCACCATCATCTTGAAGGGCTGCATAGCGATATTGATGCTCGTATCAAGGAACATGAGCGAGAACAAGCCGAACCACATGGCTGAATTGAGACCGAGCACGACACGCTGTTCGAATGTGAAGTCGCCGGCGTTGGGCAGCAGCACCATCACCGCCACGGCAATGAGTGCACCTATAAGCAGGTAGAACTTACGGCGACCGAAGAACTTGCCCATCCATGTATGGTCAGAGAGGATGCCCACCAAGGGTTGCACAATCATACCCATGAGCGGTGGTAGTATCCAGAAGAAGCTGAGTTGGTGCGGGTCGGCACCGAGCGTGGCGAATATGCGTGAGATGTTGGCACTTTGCAAAGCGTAAGCAATTTGCACGCCAAAGAAACCGAAACTCAAGTTAAAGAGCTGTTTGAATGACAAATTGCGTTGTTTCATGGCTTGTTTCATTATTTATTTTAGCGGGCGCAAATATATACGCCCTTTTTAATTGGAAAAACTAAAAGGGCACATTTTTTCTTTTTTTTTCGGTCGGGTATAGCATTTTATTTTTTCTTCCGAACGAAACGGTCTACTAAACGTTTTGGCACGATATTTGCAGATGTATAATCGGAATCATAAAAATAACATCAAAAACCATTTTTTGTACATGGAAACAACTGTCGATATCCGCGAGTTGCAAGAGCGCATTGAGCGTGAGAGTTCGTTTGTCGATGCATTGAGCATGGGCATGAATCAAGTTATTGTAGGTCAGAAGCATCTGATTGAGAGCCTGTTGATAGGTTTGCTGAGTGATGGTCACATTCTGTTGGAGGGTGTTCCGGGTCTGGCAAAGACCTTGGCAATCAAGACGCTGTCCGACCTTATCAAAGCCAAGTTCTCTCGTATTCAGTTCACGCCCGACTTGCTGCCTGCCGATGTGATTGGTACGCAGATTTATTCGCAGAAGCGTGAGGAGTTTTCGGTTCGTCGCGGTCCGGTGTTTGCCAATTTCGTGTTGGCGGACGAGATTAACCGTGCCCCAGCCAAGGTGCAGTCCGCCCTGTTGGAAGCCATGCAGGAGCGTCAGGTGACCATTGGTGAGCAGACTTTCCGTTTGGAGGACCCGTTCCTTGTGCTTGCCACGCAGAACCCCATTGAGCAAGAAGGAACCTACCCATTGCCCGAAGCACAAACTGACCGTTTCATGCTCAAGGTGGTCATCGGCTATCCGAGCAAAGAGGAGGAGCAACAGATTATTCGTCAGAACATCAGTGGTGAGAAGAAGCAGGTGATGCCCATTCTTTCACCGGACGACATACAGAAGGCACGAGCCATCGTGCGCCAAGTCTATCTGGACGAGAAGATTGAGCGCTACATCGTGGATATCGTGTTTGCCACTCGTGAGCCCGCCAAATATGCTCTTGGCAACCTCACG
>CAMOHN010000034.1 GCA_946615455.1 uncultured Bacteroidales bacterium | reverse complement strand
GGCTCTTCGGTCAGCAGATACAAGCCGCCCAATAGAACGGCAGCCACAACGGTGACCAAGGTTAGCGACAACACCATGTTGGTGAAATTAGATTCCAATCGTTTCATAGCCTGTCCTCCTTATTTCTTTTTCTCCCCAAATCGTTTGGGACGGATATACATATTCAGTAGCGGGGTGACGGCATTCATAATCAGAATGGCGAACGACATGCCTTCGGGATAGGCTCCCCAAGTACGGATAACCATCACAATCACACCTATACCGATACCAAAAATCACTTTACCCCATGCAGTCATAGGGCTGGTTACATAGTCGGTTGCCATAAAGAAGGCACCCAACATTGCACCACCGGTGAGCAGTGTATATGCCACATACTGACCGGCTTTCATCCCTTCGGGACAAGCAAGGCATGCAAACACGGCCATCGTAGCCAAGATGCTTACGGGTATATGCCATGTGATCACGCGCGTGCAGATGAGGAACACACCGCCGACGAGCAATGCCAAGGCACATACCTCGCCGAGTGAACCGCCCATCCAGCCGATGAAAGCGTCCCAAAGGTCAGGCAGTTGGCTTACCAAATCGGTTTGTCCGTTCTTCACGATCTGCTTCATGGCTGCCAAAGGGGTAGCACCCGTTTGAGCATCCACGTAACTGCCGCCAAAACCCTGCGGCAACGGCCACGTAGTCATCTGTACGGGGAAGGAGATGAGCAGGAACACACGACCCACCAAAGCGGGGTTGAAGGGGTTCTGTCCTAAACCGCCGAACGACATCTTGCCCACGCCGATGGCTACCAGCGCACCGATGATAACAATCCACCAAGACAGGTTGGATGGCAGGTTCATAGCAAGCAGCAGACCGGTCAGAATGGCAGAGCAGTCGCCAAGGGTCGGCTTTTGCTTGAGAATGTATTTGGCTATCAGCCACTCAAATCCTACGCAGGCCACGATGCTGATGCATGCCGTGACAAGAGCTCCCCATCCGAAGGCTACCACCGACACGGCATAGGCAGGCAGCAAGGCGGCGATGACGAGCAACATGTTGCGTCTTACGCTGTCACCACTGTGTACATGTGGTGCAGGAGCGACAATCAGGTTTTTCATATCTGTTTCTTCTCAATTTTGACAGTGATACATAGGCTTATTTGGCTGCTTGGGCAGCGGCTTGACGGGCGCGGATGATACCTCCCACTTTGCCTTTTCCCATGCGGATGTAGTCCAACAGCGGACGGTGACTGGGGCAGGTGAACAGGCAGCAGCCGCAGTCGATGCAATCCATCACATCGTGTTTTTCCATTTCGTCCCAGCGTTGCAACTCCGCCAGTTTAGACAGCAGGTAGGGTTCCAGTCCCATGGGACAAGCACTGACGCACTTGCCGCAACGGATGCAGTTCTCTGCCTCGGGACGGACACTCTCTGACTCGGTCATGAACAGCAGACCGCTGGTGCGCTTGTTGGCAGGCATGTCGATGTTGTTCATGGCTCGTCCCATCATCGGACCGCCGCCGATGATCTTGCCCGTATCCTCGGGAACGCCACCGGCTTGCTCAACCACCTGACTGAGCGGTGTGCCAAACCGAACCAGATAGTTGCCCGGTCGTTGCACGCTCTTGCCCGTCACGGTCATCACGCGCGAAATAAGCGGTTTGTGTTTCTGCACTGCCTCATAGACGGCATAGATGGTTGCCACATTGTCCACCACGGCACCCACCTCAATGGGCAGTGCTCCGCTGGGAACTTGACGACCTATGCAAGCGTCAATCAGTTGTTTCTCACCGCCCTGCGGATACTTCAGTTTAAGAGGACAAACCTCTACTCCCAGGGTGCGGGCTGCCAACTCCTGCATACGGGCAATGGCATCGGGTTTGTTGCGTTCAATGCCGATGACGGCACGCTGGATATTCAGGGCTTTCATCAGGATCTGTATGCCCACCATGATCTCTTCGCCATGTTCCAGCATCAATTGGTGGTCACAAGTCAGGTATGGCTCGCACTCCACACCATTGACAATCAGCACCTCGGCTTTCTTGCCCGGAGGGGGCATCAGTTTGACTTGCGTAGGGAAGCAGGCACCACCCAAACCCACTATACCGGCTTGAGCGATGAGGTCGATAATCTCTTTGGCTTCCAGATTGCACTCACGCAATACATCGGGCGTGCGATCGATGGTTTCCAGCCACTCGTCGCCTTCTACATCAATGAAGATTGCGGGCATCTTCATGCCCCACGAGTCGATGGTGGTATCTATCTTGCTGACCGTGCCGCTGACGGGAGAGTGCACGTTGGCACTGACAAAACCGCCTGCCTTGGCAATCAGTTCGCCCACCTTCACTTTCTGCCCTTTTTCTACAATAGCCTGCGCCGGAGCACCGATATGCTGCACCAAGGGAATGATGGCTTTGGCGGGCAGAGCGCACTCTTGAATGGGCTGGTGAGCCGAATAAATCTTGTTGTCATGCGGATGTACACCGCCTATATGGAAAGTCTTCATGCTTGTGCCTCCTTCTTTTCTGGTTGAACATCTGCTGCTGGTTTGCGTGGCGGGAAATTGATTGCATGAATGGCACCGGTGGGACATACGGCTTCGCACTTGCGGCACAGACGGCACTTGTTGAAGTCAATGTATGCCACATTGTTCTCCACCGTAATGGCATCAAAGGCACATTCTTTCTGGCACTTGCTGCAGCCGATACATGCGTTCAGGCAGGCCTTGCGAGCCACAGCACCCTTGTCCTTGTTGACGCACTCAACCACCATGCGGCGGCCCTTGGGACCTTTCTTCCGCAGTTCAATGATGTTGCGCGGGCAGGCTTTGACACACTTGCCGCAGGCGGTACATTTGTCTTCGTCCACCACGGGCAGACCGGTCTTTGGGTCAATGCTCAACGCACCGAACTGGCAGGCGGCCACACAGTCGCCGCAACCAAGGCAACCAAACGGGCAGGCTGTCTCACCCACATACAGATTGTGCATAATCTGGCACGAACGCACACCGTCGTAGCGACTGGTTCTCGGACGAGCCTCACACACGCCGTTGCAGCGTACCACAGCCACTTTTGGGTCGGCAGCTGCGGCTTCCATACCCAGAATGGCACCCACCTTGTTCATGGTCTCCTGACCACCAACAGGACATAACAAACCGTCCAGCGAGTCGGCCTTCACACACGCTTCTGCCAACGCACGGCAACCGGCAAAACCACAACCGCCGCAATTGGCTCCTGGAAGCACTTCCTGCACAAGGTCAATGCGAGGGTCTTCCTCCACCTTGAACTGCTGTGCAATCAGGTACAGCAGCACTGCCGCCACACAACCTGTAATGCCCAACACCAGTAAAGCAATCAAAATGAATTTCATACTGTCATTTGGTTTTTTGTGATATAGTTTATGTTATTCTTTTTTCGTATCAGTAGGCACAGGAGTGCCTTGTCCCAACGGACGGATATGGAACGAGAAAGTCTGTTGCAAGCGCTTGCCGGCCAATGCCAACAGCGCAAAGTACAAAGCAGCGGCACAAAGGGCTACCAGCCCCGTAACAGCCTCGTCGTGTACTAAGCGGTTGAGCACAAACAATGACAAAATCATGATAAAGAAAGGCAGAATATATGCCAGCCAAACAGCCTTCCATCCTAATCGCTCCTCCACCATCACTTCCACTTTTTCGCCGGTATGGTACTGCACGCCGTCTGCCTGACATTCAATGGTTTTTTCTTGATTCTCTGCCGAGGTACACATGGCTTTGGCTTTGCACGAAGCACAAGCTCCTGCCTGCACAATCCTTACGTGCACCGTTTGGGCATCTGCATCGGTTACAATGCCGTTATGTCGAATCAATTCGGACATTCTTTCTTCAAATCAAGCCCGCAAAAGTAGCCTCTATTTCGTGCCTATGCAATAAAAGTGCGTTTTTTCGTGCTTTTTCCGGCTATTTTTTGGCTCGTCATGCAAAATTTCCTACTTTTGCGCGCTTTATAAGGAGTTAGTTTATGCCAAGAAAATCTACGGGAAAACCGGCAGGCACAACAGATACAAGCGGGGCAGCCGAACTGGACGGCAGGCGCAAGAGCGCAGTCCGTCTGTCCGACCTGTCGGGGGAAGGTGCTTTTGCCAAAATCAAATCGTTTGTGACCAATCCGCGCACGCATCAGGCGTTAGGCGTGCTACTCATAGTGCTGGCATTGTTTGCCGCAGTGTCCTATGTCAGTTTCTTCTTTACGGGCAGCAGTGACCAGTCCGTCCTCTCCCTCTCCCGTGCCGAGCGTGTAGCATCCCGAGCACAGATACACAATCTGTTGGGGCTTCCAGGCGCATTGTTAGCATCGTTCTTGATTGACGACTTGTTTGGACTGACAAGTCTTTTGTTAGTCGTTATGCTCTTGATGGGCGGGATGCGCCTGCTGTCGGTGCAGATTCCCGGTTCACCCCTTCGCCGTGTGTCCATCGGCGCGTTTTGGCTGCTGTGGGGGGCAACCCTGTTAGGCTTTGTGCAGCAAGTCTTTGGTGTGGAGACCTATTTCCGTCTTGGCGGTCACTTCGGTCAGCGTATGGCAGGCACCATGCTTTCCTACATTTATGTCTTGGGTACGCTCATGGTGCTGTTGGGCGTGCTTGTCATTTTTCTTATCATCTCCAACCGCAATTTCGTTCCCTTTGTCCAACGGGTGTGGCAGCGTCTGACCACGCGCCAACCCAAGCAGCCGACTACCGACCCTGTTCTCAACCCTGTTGACAGATCTGACGAGGTGACCACCGACCCTTCCGAGCAAGATGACAATCCCGATTCACCCATCACCATCACCCTTACGCCGCTTGACGAAACCACCGTCTCGACAGGCGAAACAGGTAACTTGATTATCAATTCTCCCACGCCTGAGAAGCAAGATGATGAAGACTCCGACACGGACAATGACCCCGAAGCGGAGGACAATCCTGACCAACCGTTAGAAATAGAGTCCCATACAGTGGAGATAGTTGAAGAACAATTGCCCGACTATGACCCGCGGTTGGATCTCGAGTTCTACAAGTTCCCGACATTGGACTTGCTCAAGGTTTATGACAACGAGAATGCTCCTGTTATTGACCAGAGTGAGCAGCAGGAGAATGCCAACCGCATTGTTACCACTCTGCGCAACTACGGCATTGAGATTGAGCAGATCCGTGCTACGGTCGGACCGACGGTAACGCTCTATGAGGTAGTGCCCCAAGCCGGCGTGCGCATCGCTAAGATTCAGTCGCTCGAGAACGATATCATGCTCTCTTTGTCGGCTATCGGTATCCGTATCATTGCCCCAATGCCCGGCAAGGGAACAGTCGGCATTGAGGTGCCCAACGAGAAACCTCAGGTGGTTTCCATGCACTCGGTCATAGCCTCCAGGCGCTTCCAAGAAGAGCAAAAGATGCGCCTGCCCGTGGCTCTCGGGCGCACCATCACCAACGAGGTATTCTGTTTCGACCTTGCCAAGACTCCCCACCTGCTTGTCGCCGGTGCCACAGGTCAGGGTAAGTCCGTGGGACTGAATGCCATCATCACCTCCCTCTTATACAAGAAACACCCGTCGGAGCTGAAGTTTGTCCTGGTTGATCCTAAGATGGTCGAGTTCTCGGTCTATAAACAGCTCATCCGCCACTATATGGCCGCCATGCCTGACCAAGAGGATCGTGACATCATCATCACCGACAGCCAGAAAGTGATTAACTCACTCAATTCGTTAGTCATCGAGATGGAAGACCGCTATTCACTGTTGGCGGATGCCGGTGTGCGCAATATGGAGGACTACAACGACAAGTTTATCCATCGTCGCCTCAATCCGCTCAAAGATGTGGAGAACCTCGTTACACACAAGGTACTGCACCACCACTATATGCCCTATATAGTCATTATCATCGACGAGTACGGCGACTTCATCATGGTGTCCGGCAAAGAGGTGGAGCGTCCCATCCAGCGTTTGACCCAAAAAGCCCGTGCCGTGGGAATGCACATGATTCTGGCTACCCAGCGACCGGATGTCAAAGTGGTGACGGGTATCATCAAGGCCAATGTGCCTACGCGTATAGCGTTCCGTACCCAGTCGGTGGTCGATTCGCGCACCGTGCTGGATACCAAGGGAGCCGAGCATCTGATTGGTAAGGGCGACCTGCTCTACAGCGGCGGCGGCAACATAACCCGCATCCAGTGCGCCTTTGTCGATACTCCTGAGGTGGAAGCCATTGTCTCGCACATCAGTGAGCAACAAGGCTATCAAGAGCCTTATCAACTGCCTGAGTATGTGCCCGAAGGTGGCGGTGATGACGAGCCGAGCCGCGCCGGCGAGGTGGATATGAAACGCCTTGACCCTATGTTTGCCGAAGTGGCACGCTTTGTGGTCAATAAACAGGAAGGCTCCACCTCACGCCTGCAACGCGCCTTCGAGATAGGCTACAACCGCGCGGGTAAACTCAGCGACCAGCTTGAGAAAGCAGGCATTGTCGGCCCTAACAAAGGTCCCAAGGGTAGGGATGTGCTCATCCAAGACTTGGAAAGCCTCGAACTGCTGTTGCAACGCCTCGGGGTGGCATAGTTGAACACGCTTATTATTCCTCAAACCATGAAAATGCTTTTAATCGTACTTTCTGTCTGGTCATCCCTGCTTTCCGTCTTGGAGCAGAAGACCCTGCAAAGCGACTTCACCGTCACCATCACAGCCGACAACCAGCCTTTGACCTACCAAGGGCATTTTGCCATGCATGCCGACCGTTTTTTGCTCAATGCTTTCGGCATGGAGATGGCTTTCGATGGTCAGACCATGTATCTCTATCAACAGGAAACCAACGAACTGACTCTCTCCAATCCCACTTCCGAGGAACTGATGCAGACCAATCCGCTCCTGCTTGCCCAGGTGCTGGCAGTCTCTGGCGAGATGAACGAACAACCCGCTGCCGATGGCAAAACAACCTTGCTCACACTCGTACCTTCTGACGCTTCGGCTGGCATAACCAAAATCAACCTGCGCGTGCGCATGCGCGACTATGCACCGCTTATGATTGAAGTGAGAGAGAAAGAACGCACCACCACGCTCCGTCTGACCAATCCTGCCTATTCGGATGCTACGCTCAATTATACGATCACCAAAGACGGGGCTTACCTTAACGACCTGCGCGAACTATGAAACCGCTCTCTTCCATACGCCTTTTTCTGACCGATGTGGACGGCTGTCTGACCGACGGCGGAATGTACTATACCGCCTCGGGGGACGAGTTCAAACGCTTCTCCGTCTATGACGGCATGGGCATGACACTGCTCCGCAAAGCCGGCATCCGCTGCGGCATACTGACCAGTGAAAACACCGGCATTGTCCTGCACCGTGCCCGCAAACTCTGCCTCGACTATCTCTATATGGGTGTAGGTCGCGTTGTGGACAAGGCACAGGTCAAGGTTTTTGCACCGGCTCTGTCCGAACCGGTTCTGCTACCTGCCATGAGCAAGTTAGAAGCCTGTCAGCTGATTTGCAGCGAGATGGGTATCACCATGGACCAAGTGTGTTTCGTAGGTGACGATGTCAATGACCTCTCACTACTCCGCGAGGTGGGCTTTCCCGTTTGCCCTGCCAATGCCATAGAGGCAGTCAAACAACTGTCCGGCATCATGCAACTGCCTTGTCAGGGCGGCAATGGTGCTATACGCTATCTGGCAGACCGGATACTGGATGCTCGCATGGAGAAAAACGAAACAAACGAAATCTGAACAATGAAAAACATAGCCGTCATATTGGCAGGTGGTTCAGGCAGTAGGGTAGGTGGTGACATCCCCAAGCAGTTCCTTCCCCTTGCCGATGGACGAACCGTATTCGAGACCTGTGTTCAGACCTTCGAAGACTGCCCCGCTATTGACCATATCCTGGTGGTTATGTTGTCGCATTATATTCCTATGGCGCAGCAGCTTTGCACCGATCATGCTTGGAGCAAAGTGTGCGGATTTGTCCATGGTGGCTCTGAGCGCTGGCAAAGCAGTTGGAATGCACTGACGCGGGTGAAGGAACTGTTGACTGCGTGGAACGAAACCGACTGCAATGTCCTGCTGCACGACTGCGCCCGCCCGTTCGTTTCAACGGACATTCTGCTGCGGGTGTGTCAAGCACTGCGGCAACACGCAGCCGTGTCTGTCACAGTTCCCGTTACGGACACTATATATACGGTCATTCCCGGTTCCCAAGGCGAATGTTTACACTCCATCCCCCCACGTTCCACATTACGCGCGGCACAGACTCCGCAGGCATTCAGGTTTTCGATTGTGTATGATGCCTACGGCAAAGCATTGGCACAACAGACTACTTTGCCGGCAACCGACGACTGCGGCGTTGTACTGATCTATCGTCCCGATGTATCGATTCACCTTGTCCAAGGTGCTCCTGAAAACCGCAAACTAACCTATGCCGCCGATATGAAATGATCCTGTTCCTCCAAATGACCGAAAAAAACACAAAAATATTTGTGTATATCAATTATTTTTACTCCCTTTGCGTTATGAAAACTACTTTGTTATTTAGCAAACTTATCACGAAATAAAAAAGACAATATAGAATTCCCGACACGGGTTTGTCAATAAAAAGCCGAATTATGCAAGCAATCATCTTAGCAGCAGGAATGGGCAAACGCCTCGGTAAATACACCCAAGATAACACCAAATGTATGGTTAAAGTGGGTGGAGTAACTCTTATTGAGCGTCTTTTGCACCAAATAGATAAACTGAACCTGGATAGAGTAGTGATGGTTATTGGTTATAAAGCACAAGAACTGAAAGACTACCTCGCGACGATTGATACCAAGACTCCATTGTGTTTTGTGGAAAATCCTGTCTATGACAAGACCAATAATATCTACTCGCTCTATTTAGCTAAGGATTACATGTGCGAGCAAGACACACTCTTGTTGGAGTCGGATATTATCATGGAGGATGCCGTATTGACCAAACTGGTGAACCATCCTTACTCAGACTTGGCTTTAGTGGACAAATACGAGAGTTGGATGGATGGCACGGTGGTTACTTTGGATGAGGAAAATCGTATCCTGCGTTTTATTCCGAATAGTCAATTCCGTTACGAAGAAATACCGCAGTACTACAAGACGGTAAATGTATATAAGTTCT
>CAMOHN010000033.1 GCA_946615455.1 uncultured Bacteroidales bacterium | reverse complement strand
TGTGTTTGCGCATCGACCGCTAATGTATAAATTAGGAACAGAAGCATACAAGCTGTATCATAAGATAAAAGATAAATGATTCCGCGCTTAAACATATCCTTTCCGTTGAAACGCCAATGGCTGTATTGGTTTGGCACGCAGTATGAGCCTTCAAAAGGCGAATACTTGCTAAACCATGCACGGACAGGTATTGTCTTGGCACTACGGGCTTCGATACCGGATGGAGGCAGAGTGGGAGTGGTAGCCTATAACTGTCATACGGTTGCCAATGCTGTGGCTAAGGCCGGATGCACACCTGTATTTGTGGATGTAACGGACGAACTGAAAGTAGATATAGTATCACTTCCCTCCGATTTGGATGGCATCGTAGTGACCAATTTGTTTGGCATACGAAATGACATTTCTGCTATCCGTAAGCGTTGTCCTAACGCTGTCATCATAGTGGATAACGCGCACGGGTATGGACTTCCAGCCGAAGGAGATTTCACGGTCTATAGCATCAATCAAGGTAAGTTCCCTGCGTTAGGAGAAGGAGGAATACTTATTTCTAATTCAGAATTTCAAATGGATGAATCCTATTCTCGCTTACCGGCTTATGGTTTTGTTGCACAGGTGAATGTGTTTTTGTTGATGCTCATCAAAGCGATGCTCTATTCGCCATGTTTATATTGGTTAGTGCGGAAAGGAAAGAAAAAAGTAACGGTCAACCCGAGACAAAACATAACCCTGCGTCGGATGGCACCGGGCATACGGCGGATGTATCAGTCGGCACTTCCTACTATTGAAAAACAGATTGAGCAGCAACGAACCAATGCCATCCATGTAGCAGCAATACTGCGATACAACGACAATGTGGAAGGTGTTTTCTTTGGCGAAAATGCGTTCATGGCTATTGCCAGATGCAAGGAGCATGTACAGTTGCAGGAAGATTTCCATCGTTTGGGCATAGAGACCGCAACGCATTTTGCCAATGCAATAGAATGGGCAAAACAATTTGGCTATACGCAAGGACAATGTCCAAAAACAGAATATATGGTAAAGCACCTGTTGATGATACCCACCTATTGTCAACTTCAAAAATGATATAATTATGAAAGTTTTATTCATGATAAGCCACCCTGCGCATTTCTGGATGTTCAGGTACACGATTGACAATCTTATAAAAGATGGCCATAAAGTGGTAATTGTTATTCGCCCCAAAGACGTATTAGAACAATTATGCATCAACGCAGGCATGCAGTTTTATAAAGTAAAGAATCGTCCAAAGAAATGGGGGATGTTCGGTTTGGCTCTATTTCTCATAGAGAAGATATTCGAAGTATTACGTATTGCTCTCAAAGAAAAACCGGATATCTTAATAGGTTCAGATGGAGTATTGGCAGTCGTAGGAAAACTGATTCGCAAACCGGCATTTGAATGTTATGAAGATGATGCGGAAGCAATAGCACTATATGCGCGCATGTTCTTCCCTATTTATACAGGAGTTATATGTCCGGAGTGCTGTAGCGCATGGAAATGGAACAAAAAGAAAATTGCATATCCTTCGTATCATGAGTTAGGCTATTTGCACCCAAACCAATTTACTCCAGACAAACAGAAAGTGGAGCAATATGGTATTGACACATCCAAACCATATATATTAGTACGATTTGCTCAACTGACAGCACACCATGACGTTGGAATACATGGCATCAATACGGAGATAGCGGAAAAAATGATAGCGATGCTAAAACCGCACGGGGCAATATATATCACTTCGGAGCGATCACTCGAACCGCAGTTTGAACAATACCGTATTAAAGTCAATCCGCTTGATATGCATCATGTTATGGCGTTTGCTTCGCTTTATATCGGTGATAGCCAGACTATGGCAGCAGAGGCGGGAGTGGTAGGAACACCATTTGTCCGGTTGAATGATTTTGTGGGACGCTTGTCATATCTGCATGAGTTGGAAGCACCTACGGATTTCACCCCTCGAAGTGATGGATATGTTCCAATGATTGACGCTCAAGTGTCGGATGATACCCATTACAGTTTGGGTTACGGACATAAGACGGCAGATGTGGAAGGGTTCTTCGCCTCTATCAAACGTTGGCTGGATATGCCAAACAGAAAAACCATTTGCGCCGAGAGACGGCAGCGGATGCTGGCTGATAAAATAGACTATACCAAGTATCTGACATGGTTTATAGAGAACTATCCGGCATCTGTTCAAGATACCAAAAAGGCGAACGAAACGAATGACAGGCAATTCTGGAATCAGTTTAGATAAAAAGGGAGGAAGAATATGGAGAATCATCACCACCATCATCACCACCATCATCACCATGTGGTCAAAGCAGAGAACAAGAAAATACTCATCTTCTCTGTAATACTCAATCTGTTGTTTGTCATCATTGAAGCCATCGTAGGGTGGACGCAGAACTCGTTGTCGCTGCTGTCCGATGCCGGGCATAACCTGAGCGATGTATTCAGCCTCTTGATGGTACTTGTCGGTTTCATGTTGTTGCATGTGCACTCCAATGCTCGCTACACCTACGGCTATAAGAAATCCACAGTACTCATCTCGCTCTTGAATGCCGTCATTCTGTTGGTGGCAGTGGGAGTTATTGTGGTGGAAAGTGTACATAAATTCAGTCACCCCGCCCCTGTCAATGGTGCAGCCATCTCGTGGACGGCCGGTATAGGCATCGTCATCAATGCCGCCACAGCCTTGCTGCTTATGCGCGGGCAAAAACAGGACTTGAACATGCGCGGAGCCTTTCTGCACATGGTGGCAGACACGCTGGTTTCTGTAGGTGTGGTCGTTTCCGGTCTGATTATCATTTGGACAGGTTGGACGCTCATAGACCCGATTATCAGTCTTGTGATAGCCGGCGTTATCTTGGTTTCCACTTGGGGACTGCTGTCCGACAGCCTGCGCTTGAGCTTGGACGGCATTCCCGAAGGTGTGGACACAGATGCCGTTAGGCAGAATATGTTGCAGGTGCCTGCAGTCAAGGATGTGCATCATGTTCATATATGGGCCATGTCCACCACCCAGAATGCGCTCACGGCACACATCATGGTGGCTGACTGGCAGGATATACCCGCTGTCAAACAGCAACTCAAGCAGATGCTTGTCCAAAAGGGTATCACCCACTCAACCCTTGAATTTGAAACGGCAGCCGACCATTGTCACGATACGGACTGCTCGTGTGAAGAATAACAATACTAAATCCCAATCATTATGAAAGGAATCATTCTTGCAGGAGGAAGTGCCACGCGCTTGTATCCGCTCAGTAAAGCCATCAGCAAGCAAATAATGCCTGTCTATGATAAACCCATGATTTATTACCCGTTGTCCACGCTCATGTTGGCAGGCATTCGGGAAGTGCTTATCATTTCCACTCCGCGTGATCTGCCCATGTTCGAGGAGCTATTGGGCGACGGCAGCCGGTTAGGCATGCGCTTGGAGTACAAGGTACAGCTTGTGCCTAACGGCTTGGCACAGGCTTTTGTGCTGGGAGCCGAGTTCCTCAACAACGAACCGGGCTGCCTTATTCTTGGTGATAATATGTTCTATGGTCAAGGATTCACCACGATGTTGCGGACCGCTGTCAGCATGCTGGATCGCCCCGATTCGAAAGGTGCGTGCATCTTCGGCTATGAGGTGACCGACCCGAGAGCCTATGGTGTAGTCGAGTTTGACCAAGACGGAAAGGTGCTCAGTTTGGAAGAAAAACCCGAACACCCCAAAAGCAATTATGCTGTGCCCGGATTGTATTTCTATGACCATACCGTCTGCCAAAAGGCAGCAGCCTTGAAACCCTCTGCGCGTGGTGAGTATGAGATAACCGACCTCAACCGTCTCTATCTTGACGAAGGTACACTCAAGGTGCAACTCTTCGGACGGGGATTTGCCTGGTTGGATACCGGCAACTGTGACAGCCTCTTGGAGGCTGGTAATTTTGTGGCAACCATACAGAACCGTCAAGGGTTCTATGTGGCTTGCATTGAAGAGATAGCATGGCGCAATGGTTGGATCACAAGCGAGCAATTATTGGCATTGGGTCAGCAAATGAAGACCGCTTATGGACGTTACTTGGAACATTTGGCAAGCCGTTAAGCGTCTCTGTGTGGGGCTGCCTTTGTTGGCAATATTGGCATCTTGCACCCCGCAACAGCCCCAACGCCCCACTTTCCATGGGCGGGGGCAAGAAGTCAAAACGGACAGTGCCCTGTTGCAAGCCATGGTACTCAATCAACATCTTGCCGAGCAAGCCGACCGCGACCTGACGCGCTTTGCTGCTGAAGGTTACGCTCAAACCGAATTGGGCTATTGGGCAAAAACATTGCGTGTTGTGGACCATCCTCTGCAAACAGACCAGCGCGTGTTGGTGCACATGCAGGTCTTTGTGCTCACCGGACAGCAGGTGGAGCAAGTCAGCGAGTGGATGACCGTGGGGCAGACAGAGTGTATGCAAGCCGTTGGCGATGCCCTCACGCAGATGGAACGCGGTGAACAGGTCAGCCTGATCGTACCATGGTATCTGGCCTATGGTGCCACAGGCAATGAGCATGTACCACCCTACACCAATGTGCGTGTCGAACTGACAGTTGAACAATAAAAACAAAAGAATATGAAATCAAAGCATATCGTCCTTTTCTGTGTGTTGTTGATGGCTGTGTGCAGCGCCTGCACAGGCAATACCTACTCCAAACAGCGTCAAAAAGAAAAGACCTTGATAGATGCCTACATCAGTCGGATGGGGCTGATCACTCAAACAAGCATGCCTTCTATTCCACAGGGTGAGTCGTGGGACAAGAACCTGTATGTGGAACTGCCCGGCTATGACCAACTCTATTTCCATCTCTCGTCACCGGTTGATTCGACCCGTCTGATTGCTGCAGGCGACAAGGTGAATGTGCGTTTTCGTAAGTACTCATTGGATATCTATGCCGACACCATCAGTTACTGGACCACGGACGATGCCGGTGAGCCGCTTACACTGACAGTTGGTTCAACATCAGGCACCTTTAACTGCGCAGGTTGGCAGGCCGCCATCTTGTCCATGGGCTATGAGGGAGAATGTACCATTATCTGCCCCAGCGTCTATGGTCCGACCGAAGATAATGCCACCGTCACACCCTATTGCTACGACCTGCGTGTGGTGCGCAAACGATAATAACGAATATAATAAACAGATACTATGAGTTTAGTGAAAAGTATATCCGGCATACGCGGCACGATAGGCGGTCGCGTGGGCGAAGGACTCAGTGCCGTTGATATAGTCCGTTTTACGGCGGCTTATGCCGTGCAACGACAGCAAGCCATACCCGACAATCACACCCTCGTTGTGGGGCGTGACGCCCGTCTGAGTGGTCCGATGGTGGAACGCCTCGTTACCGGCACACTGATGGCGATGGGCTATTATGTGGTCAATATTGGCTTAGCCACTACCCCGACTACCGAATTGGCGGTTACGGGCGAAAAGGCTGCCGGCGGAATCATTCTGACAGCCAGCCATAACCCCAAACAGTGGAATGCCCTTAAACTGCTTAATGAGCAGGGGGAGTTCCTCAATGATGCCGAGGGCAAAGAGGTCTTGCGTATAGCCGAAGCAGAAGATTTCTCATTTGCTGAGGTTGACCAATTGGGGCACATGGTTGAAAAAGACTATTTGCACTATCATATTGACCGTGTGTTGGCTTTGCCTTTGGTGCATAAGGAGGCTGTGGCAGCCAAGCATTTCACTGTGGCGGTGGATTGCGTCAATTCGGTCGGTGGCATTGCCATTCCGGCTCTCTTGCGGGCATTGGGCGTGGATAATATCATTGAACTGAATTGTGAACCTACCGGCAACTTTGCACACAACCCCGAGCCTCTGCCACAGAACCTGACACAAATCAGTGACCTATTGCGAACCGGTAGAGCCGATGTAGGGTTTGTGGTAGATCCGGATGTGGATCGTTTGGCTATCGTGTGTGAGAACGGCGAGATGTTTGTAGAGGAATATACACTGGTCAGCGTGGCGGACTATGTGTTGTCACACACACCGGGCAATACGGTATCCAATCTCAGTTCAACCCGTGCTTTGAGCGATGTGACGCGTCGGCATGGCGGTTCGTACACTGCCTCGGCGGTTGGCGAAGTGAATGTGGTAGCCGAAATGAAACGTACCCATGCCATCATAGGCGGCGAGGGTAATGGCGGGGTTATCTATCCTGAGTGTCACTATGGGCGCGATGCTTTGGTGGGGATTGCCCTCTTCCTGTCTGCCTTGGCTGAAAAGAACTGCACCGTCAGTGAGTGGAAGCAAACCTTTCCGCAATATGCCATCTCCAAGAACCGCATTGACCTAACACCGGACACAGACATTGACCAAGTGTTAGCACGGGTGAAAAAGGCTTTTGCCAACGAGCGAATCAACGATATAGACGGTGTAAAGATAGACTTTGCTGACGGTTGGGTACACCTGCGCCGCAGCAACACCGAACCCATTATCCGCGTCTATTCCGAGGCGGCAAGCATGGAAGAGGCTGACCGATTGGCTAAACAAGTTATGCAATTTGTGGACTGAACGCTATGAAGATTTTGATTACCAATGACGATGGTTGGGGCAGTGACGGCATCCTATTGCTGACACGCCTGATGTTGCCCTTGGGACATGTGACCGTAGTGGCACCTGACGGCGCTCGCAGCGGCATGAGCAATGCGATCTCGTCATCCAATCTGATGACCCTCAAAAAAATCCCTACACCTGCCGATATGCAGGGAGCGGATATCTATGTGACTAATGGCACACCATCCGACTGCATCAAACTGGCAGTCAATGTCATTTTTGAGGAAGCCCCAAGCCGCATAGACTTGGTTGTGAGCGGCATCAATCATGGCAGTAATGCTGCTATCAACATCATCTATTCGGGCACCATGGGAGCCGTCTTTGTGGCGGCAGAACAAGGCATTCCCGCCATCGGTTTTTCCATCTACGATATGGATGCCCATCCCGACTTTGAACCGATGCAACCATATATCGCGCCTTTGGTTAAAGAGTTGTATGAGAAAGGGATGCAACCCCGACAATGCTATAATATCAACGCCCCCAAAGGTGCTATTGTCGGTGTTAAACATACACGCCAATGCCTCAGTCATTGGGCGAAAGAGATACAATCTGCCGTTATGCCCAATGGTGAGACAGGGTATCGTATGACGGGCTATTTGGTGAACGACGAACCGGAAGCAACGGATACCGACGAGTGGGCATTGGCACATGGTTATCTGTCTGTACAACTTTGCTCAATTGACATGACAGACCATGCAACGGTTTGACCGATATTGGATAGGGATAGTATTGGGGCTGCTTATGCCGGCTTTGGTCGCCTATGCTTATTTGGTGCAGTTTAATCTGCTGGACACGTTCCTTCAGTTCGGTTTGGCATTGAGCCTCTCATGGAGTAAACTACTGATGGTGAGTGTTTTTCCAGACTTGGCTTTCATCTTTGTGTTTTATACTGCCGAAATGTGGAAGGTGAGCAAGGGACTGCTCATTGGTGCTTTCCCCTATCTGATTGCCGCTATGGTGGTTGTTCTGTGATAGCGTATGAAGTATTTTCTCATAGCAGGTGAAGCGTCGGGCGACTTGCATGCTTCCAATCTCATAGCCGCCTTGCGTGAGAAGGATGCTCATGCCGTCTTTGTCGGCATGGGTGGCGACAAAATGGCAGGGCAAGGTTGCCGACTGGTGCAGGACTATCGTCAAATGGCTTTTATGGGAGTAGTGGCGGTGCTTAGCAACCTGCATAAGGTGTATCGTAATTTTCAAATTGCCAAACATTCCTTGCTTGATGAACGCCCCGACATTCTGGTGCTGGTGGACTATCCTTCGTTCAATCTGCGCATGGCTGCCTTTTGCCGCAAGCATCTACCCAAAACACGCATCGTCTATTATATCCCTCCGAAGGTATGGGCGTGGAAGACATGGCGCATACACAAAATTGCCCGATTGTCCGACGAAATCTTGGGCATCTTCCCCTTTGAACCGGCTTTTTACGCGCGCTATGGCTACTCATGCCGCTATGTGGGCAATCCTACGGCAGATAGTATTCGAGCGTGGCAGAGTCAGCAGAAAAGGACAGACCTTGATGATGAAAAACAGCCTGTGATAGCCTTGTTGCCGGGCAGCCGAAGAAGCGAAATCAGTCATTGTCTGCCCACTATGTTAGCAGCAGCGCGTGAGGTGGTACGGCAACAACCGCAAGTCAAGGTAGTGGTGACCGCTGCTCCCGGGGTGGAAGATTCTTTTTACGAACCTATGCTTGACGGTGCAACACTAACTCATGATACCTACTTGCTGCTTTCTAAGGCTCGGGTTGCGGTGGTCAATTCAGGAACAGCCACCTTGGAAACAGCCTTGTTGGGCTGTCCCGAAACGGCGGTCTATCATATAGCCGCCAGCCGATTTTTTGGCAAGAAAGTGGTGGACTGGTTCAAGCACCATCTGTTCAAGGACGGCTATTTCACCTTGGTTAATATCTTGACCAAGAGAGAGACTATCAAGGAACTGATAGCCGAACAGTTTACCCAAGAAAAAATAGCAACCGAACTGAGTCGGCTGCTATCGGATGAGCCCTATCGTAAGCAAATGCAAGAGCAGTTTGCTGCGTTGCGAACCCTATTGGGCGACCAACCTGCCGCTCAAACGGCTGCTCAAACAATCTTGGAATAGTAATCAACGGACTTGGATAGTCTCACGATATACACGGTGGAATCGGTCTTCGGCTTCCACCGTTATTTCTTTTGTCCCTTCTGACGGGATGGCAGAGAAATAGTGGTCAGTACGGAAAGGCAGGTAGTCGTCCACCACGCGAGCACCATTGACATACTCCAAATAGTCAGGGTCATAAGAATAGAATTGCTCCATGTCGCCTTTGAGTACCCCGTCTTCGTAGTAACGTACATGCCAACTGCTGTCCCAGTTCCAAATGGTGGCAACCACGGCTTTTGGGCGATCCATGACACGTCCGACAGGATATACGCGCATCTGATAGCTCTCGTCAAACCCCGTAGCCTTAAAGTACCACGAGCAGTCGCGCCCGATACCCTCAAAGACCTGATAGCCACGCGGTGCGCCGTCGCTGCTCACCGGCGATGTCCACCAGTTGCCGCAAGATCGGAAGAGCACACGT
>CAMOHN010000032.1 GCA_946615455.1 uncultured Bacteroidales bacterium | reverse complement strand
GCCGACTGAAGCGGACGGCAGTAGACTTCGCCTTCCAACACGCCACGGGTAATGCAAATGTAGGTAGCCAAGTCTTGCTCTACTTTAGCTAAAGCTTTTAAGGTTAATAGGAACACCGGCTGTCGGGAGACAGTCGGTGTTTTGCGATACATAATAAAGAAGCGGCACTTGCTCCAGTGCCGCTTTGCTTGTTTGTGTCCCCCGAGGGACTCGAACCCTCGACCCGCTGATTAAGAGTCAGCTGCTCTACCAACTGAGCTAGGGAGACAAAACCAATATCCGCTTGTCAGAAAAACTTTCTTTTCCTCAAAAGCGGGCGCAAAAGTACTGCTTTTTCTTATACCGACAAATCTGTTGGTAAAAAAAATGCTTTTTTGTGTGTTTTTCTAATAAAAACAGGTTTGTTCTTTTCAATAGGCGGTGCGGACACTCTATTTTTACGCGTTTATAAGCAAATAAAAGCAATGGATGAGGTTATCAAGAAACGATTATGCACGCTCTATGAGCAGGTCACGGGTGTGCAACCCGATGAGGTGGTTGCTTTGACCCAGTCGGGCAGCAACCGGCATTACTACCGTCTGTTGGATCGTCGGCAGGGTTCACTGTGTTCCCTGATAGGTGTTGAGGGGACATCTCGTGCCGAAAATCATGCCTTTGTGTATATGTCTCAGCATTTTGTTGCCAAGGGCTTGCCCGTCCCTCGGGTGTTGGCTTGCAGTGAAGATGAGATGTGCTATGTGCAGCAGGACTTGGGCGACACGTTGTTGTTTGACTATATAGCCGAGGGTCGCAAGACGGGAGTGTTCTGTGAGGCGGAGAAACAGATGCTTCGGCGCACCATCCGTGCTCTTGCCCGTGTACAGATGGAGGGAGCCGACGGACTGGATTTTGAGCAGTGTTACCCGCAGGCCGCTTTTAATGAGCGGAGTGTCTTTTGGGACTTGAACTATTTCAAATACTGTTTTTTGAAAGCCACCGAACTGGAGTTTCAGGAAGATCGGTTGGAAAACGATTTCATTGCCCTCTCGCGTGTGCTGCTCGGTGCACCCTGTACGGGGTTTATGTATCGTGATTTTCAGAGTCGTAATGTGATGGTGTGTGATGGCGAGCCGTTTTTTATTGACTTTCAGGGTGGAAGAAAGGGACCGGTCTATTACGATGTGGCTTCGTTCTTGTGGCAAGCCAAAGCCAATCTACACGACGACCTGCGCGGTGAACTGATTGAGGAGTACTTGGATGCTTTACAGGGCTATGTTGAGGTGAACCGAGATGCGTTTAAGGCTATGTTGCAGCATTTTGTGCTGTTCCGCACGCTGCAAGTGTTAGGAGCATACGGTTTTCGCGGGTATTTTGAGAAGAAGCCCCATTTCCTGCAATCCATTCCCTATGCCATAGAGAACCTGCGCCGCTGGTTGCAGGTCAATGCCGACTGTCGGCAGGCGTATCCCTATCTGAGTGAAGTGTTGGCTGAGATGGTGGACATGAAGCAGTTCAAGGAAATAGCTGTAGCCAAGCCGTTGGTGGTGAAGGTATATAGTTTTTCCTACAAGAAAGGTATTCCTGCCGATGATTCGGGCAATGGTGGTGGCTATGTATTTGACTGTCGTGCCGTTAACAACCCGGGCAAGTATGAGCGTTACCACGCCTATACGGGTTTGGACGAGCCGGTGATTCGTTTCATTGAGGATGACGGTGAGATGGCTGTTTTCTTGGAGTCAGCCTATCGGTTGGTGGATGCCAGCGTGAAGCGATATATCGACCGAGGTTTTACCAGTCTGATGGTCAGTTTTGGTTGTACGGGCGGTCAACACCGTTCGGTCTATGCCGCCGAGAAGATGGCGGAGCATATCCACGCACGCTATGGCGTGACGGTGCAACTCATACATCGTGAACAGAATATACACAGGCAGTTATGAGAGCCATGATTTTTGCTGCCGGCTTGGGCACCCGACTTCGTCCGTTGACCGACACGATGCCCAAAGCCCTTGTGCCGGTGGGCGGCAAGCCTTTGTTGCAATGGCAGATTGAGATGCTCAGAGAGACGGGCATAAGGTGCATGGTGGTCAATGTGCACCATTTGGGTGAGCAGATCATCGGTTTTTTGGACGCGCATGACCGGTTTGGCTGTGATATTGAGGTGTCGGACGAGCGTGAGCGGCTGTTAGACACCGGTGGCGGTTTGCGCAAGGTGATGCGTGACCATCCGGGTGTGGAGTCATGGTTGGCACTCAATGTGGATATATTGTCCACCATCCGACTGCCGGAGTTGACGGGCGCTTTTGACGGCGTGCATGACTTGGCCCGTTTGGTGGTCAGCCATCGACAGACATCGCGTTACCTGCTCTTTGATGACGAGTTATCTCTATGCGGTTGGACCAATACCGCTACGGGTGCGGTTCGTCCGGATGGGTTGGTGACAGCCGGCTTACAACCATTGGCGTTCTCCGGCATGCAGGTGGTGTCGCCCCACTTGCTGCCCTATATGGAGCAGATGGAAGGGGATGTGTTCTCCATGATTGATGTTTATATGCATGTGCTGGAGCATACCGAACAAGGCGCAGACCACAGCGGCAGACGGTTGAGAGGCTTTGTTCCTGACCGATACGAGATGCGGGACATTGGCAAGATTGACCAATTCAGCGAAGTTGAGCAGTGGGTAAGGAGGTGCTTTTAACAGCATTGTCTATGGCTATATCCGCGTCTCGACCGACAAACAGAAAGTAGAGAACCAGCGCTTTGAGATTCGTTCGTTTTGCAAGGCGAACGGACTGAGGGTAAACACATGGATAGAGGAAACCACTTCCGGCACCAAGGCTTATCAGAAGCGTATGTTGGGTTTGCTGCTCAACCGCGTCAAGGAAGGGGATATCATCATTTGCTCGGAATTGAGCCGTTTAGGGCGCAGTTTCTTCATGATAATGGAGATCTTGAGCACTTGTTTGAACAAGGGTGTTAAGGTGTGGACCATCAAGGACGGTTACCGTTTGGGCGATGATCTGCAGAGTAAGGTGCTTGCTTTTGCTTTCAGCCTTTCGGCAGAGATTGAGCGTAACCTCATCAGTCAGCGTACCAAGGAGGCTCTGGCTCTGCGTCGGGCCATGGGGGTGCAGTTGGGCAGGCGAAAAGGGACGGATAGACGGTCAGACCCAGCTTCTGCGCAACACAAACCGGAAACGATTGAGTCGCTCCTTAGGCAAAAACTGACCCCGTTTCAGATTGCTGTTCGTTTAGGACAGGACCCGAAGGATGTAGCGCGTTATGTCAAACGCCTCAATCAGTCAAGAGCCTATATAGGCGGACGGTGGCAGGAACCCGAACCGAAGAACACAAGGCATATCATTATTTGAACCAATATACATGAATGTGGAAAGAGATTTTACCATAGTCAAATACAAAGCCTTGTTGCAGTCTTTGCAACAAGCCGGTTATATTTTTGTTCCTTTTGGTGAGGTGTGCCATTGGCGGCATGAACATCCTCAGGAAGCCTTGCCGTGGAACAAGTATATCATGCTACGGCACGATGTGGACTTGCGTGCAGCCAACAGCCTCACCACAGCCGAGGTGGAGCATGGGTTAGGCATACGGGCGAGTTACTATTTCCGTGTCATTCCCGAGTCGAATCGTCCTGACATCATTCGCGCCATAGCGGCTATGGGGCACGAGATAGGTTATCACTATGAAGACATGGCCTTGGCGCAGGGTGACACACAGCAAGCCCTGGCGCACTTTGAACAATGGCTGACCTATTTCCGCCGTTTCTATCCGGTCAAGACCATCTGTATGCATGGAGCTCCCACCAGTCGTTATGACGGTCGCGACTTATGGAAAACGGCAGATTACCACCAATACGGCATTTTGGGCGAACCGTATTTCGACATTGATTTTCGTGAGGTCTTTTATCTGACCGACACAGGCAGACGGTGGGACGGATTTCGTGTGTCGGTGCGTGACAAGGTGAGCGAGCAAGATCGCTGGTGCCGCGAGGGCAAGGTGTTCCACACCACGGACGACATCATTGCGCGTTTGCCCGGCATGAACCTGCCCGCCGTCATGATTACGACCCATCCGCAACGGTGGACCGACCACAGGGGACTGTGGGTGCGCGAGTTGATGACACAGACTTGTAAGAACCTGATTAAACGCATACTACTATGGGCAGAAGGATAGGTAATGACATTTTGTTGTGGGTGCTGTGTGCCACGTTATACATCTTCTGGCGACTGCTGACACAAAAAGTAGCCATTGTGCAGTATATCGTCTTGTTTGCCGCTATGATGGTGGTATGGTGCCTGCTGGGATTGCTCACAGGAAGGTACAAGCACTCGTACAAAGAGTTGTGGTTCTGGCAGGAGGTGTTGATACAGTTGGTCATCGGCGGAGTTTTGATGCTGGTTGTATGGTTGGTGTTGCCCAGCTTGCCCTATTCGTTCTCCATGCCTGCCGTGCTGTGGATGGTGGGTGTGGTGATGATTGTTGATCTGGTAGCGTCGCTCATTAAGCACTACTATAAGTATGCTCTCAACATGACCGTGCCTGTTCAGGAGATTGAGCATCGTGAAAACGCTGTGGTCAAGAATCCCGACATGCCTCGTTCGGCTGAGTCATTGCGTACGGTGCACGATGCGGTGTTGTCCCTCACTACCGAAGAAGACTACCAAATGCTTTTAGAGCGTGCCCGTCTGGACAACCGCCGCACCAAGGTGGTAGCCAATCGCGACCGCTTCTCGTTCCTGCAAATCAACGACTATCAGTACGACACGCTGGTGGATATGACCCTGCTGAACGATGCCAAAGGTATCAACAAACGCTTCTGTATAGTCAACCAAAAGCTGCCCGATAATGGGCACTATGTGTGTTGCTACCGGCCGCAGGACTATGTGAAGAACAAGATCTTGCAATCCTATCCATGGGGCATACGCTATGTGGTGTATTTTACATGGTTTGTGTTTCGTCGTGTGTTGCCTCGCTTGTTGCTCATGAGTCGTCTGTACTATGATATCACCCGTGGCAAGAAGCGTGTGCTGACCAAGACCGAGGTGCTGGGCAGGTTGTACTACTGTGGGTTCGAGGTAGAGGACATCGTGCCCATGGGGCATATTGAGTATATCTTTGCCCGTCGTGTAAAGCAACCCTATGAGCAAGAGCAAATCAAGGTCTATGGTCCGCTCATCAAGTTGCCTCGTGTGAGCCGGAACGAGGAGATAGTCTATGTCTATAAGTTCCGTACGATGCACCCCTATGCCGAGTATATACAGAAGTATGTGTTCGACGCTCGCGGAGGCATGAACATTGCCGACAAGAGCGACGACGACTGGCGAATAACCACCTGGGGGCGTTTCATGCGCCGATACTGGTTAGACGAGCTGCCTATGCTGCTTAACTGGCTCAAAGGGGATATGAAACTGGTGGGCATACGCCCTTTGTCGCGAACCATGTTCGACACCTATCCGAAGGAACTGCAACAGAAGCGTACCCGCACCAAGCCGGGCTTGATTCCACCTTTCTATATAGACCACCCCAAGACCTTTGACGAACTCTATGCGTCAGAGAACAAGTATCTGGATGCCTATTTCCTCCATCCGGTGCTGACCGATATCCGCTATTTCTTTATGACTGTTTATTCCATTTTGTTCAAGCGAATGCATTCTGCCTGAGTCTTTTATGCGTGCCTTATTGTCTTTTCTCAATCGTCAAGCTCTGTTCATAGCCATTGTGGTGGGGGCTGTAGGCTTTCCGTTGTTCAGGCACTGGACACCGGCATTGCCCCATCTGATATTCTTCATGCTGTTTTTCACTTTCTGCAAGGTCAATCCTTTGGACTTGCGGCTGCATGTGTGGCATGGTCTGGCTCTGGCTGTTCAGGTGGTGGCGGGTATAGGTGCTTATGGCTTGTTGCATGTGCTCCAACCGCTGTTTCCGCTGTTGGAAGACGCTGCTGTAGCCGAGAGTGTGATGCTGTGTTTCATCATGCCCACAGCCACGGCTGCACCCATCATTGCAGGCAAGTTAGGCGGCAGCATACAGAACCTGACCATGTACACCTTGGTCAGCAATTTTGCCACCGTGGTTATTGTCCCGCTGCTCTTTCCATATATTCACCCGTTGCCGGATTTTTCGTTCAGTATGGCGGCATGGCTAATACTGCGTAAAGTAGGGACATTGTTGATCTGCCCGTTTGCTGCGGCATGGGCTTTGCGCCTTAGTTATGATGCTGTCCAAAGACATCGCGGCAGCGACCGGCGTTTCATTCTTTCACGCGGATGGGCTCAGTTGCCTTTTTATCTATGGGCGGGCACTATAGTCATCTTGATGGGTGACATTACATATAAACTGATATACGACCATTATCAGTTATTGAGTGTGCTGGGTATCTGCCTTGGCGCATCGGTGAGCTGTTTTATGCAGTTCTATATAGGCAGGTGGTTGGGATGGCATTTTCCGGCTTCGAGTCACGGCAAAGACTATCAGGATGTGGTCATCAATCCTGCCACGGCTCCCAAGACACCGCAAGGTATATCAAGGGTGACGGCAGGTCAGGCATTGGGACAAAAAAATACGACCCTTGCCATTTGGATGGCAGGGGCGTATCTCTCTCCGTTAGCCGCGCTTGGACCGGCGGTTTATATGATTGTGCAGAACCTGTTCAATGCCCATCAGCTGCGTGTTGCCGCTGCTCGCGGACGATGAGCAGAGCTTCTTCGCGCACATCGTCGGGCAGGGCTATACGGCGCATTTGCATGCTGCGAACCCAGTCCGTGACCTCTTTTTCCTGTAGCGAGCGGAACACTTCGCGTATGTCATTGGCGGCTTGAGCACTGAGTTGGTCGGCGGCTATGTCGGCATAGGCATCCAGTTCCTCGTCGTCAAAATAGACGGGTTGATCCATGGCGTGTAGTATGGCGTCGCGTTCGCAAACCAAGTGCTGTCCGCAGCAGGACGGGTCGGGTGCAGGTGTTGGTGTTGAAGCCTGCTCGGGGGTGCGATGTCGTTCACGCCATTCGAACAACACCAGAATGACCACCCCGAGGGCTACGAACAAAAGCAGCGGAATCATTCCATGTCAGCGTCCACCAAGATGCGGCCGCAGAATTCGCAGACAATGATTTTCTTGTGCTGACGGATGTCCAACTGACGCTGTGCAGGGATCTTGCTGTGGCAACCACCGCAACTGTCGCGCTCAATCTTGACTACTGCCAAACCGTTGTGGGCATTCTTGCGGATGCGCTTGAAGGCTGCCAGCAGACGGTCGTCAATGTTGGCTTCCAACTGGGTGGAGCGAATCATGAGCGTTTCGGTCTCGGCCTTGGTCTCTTCCAAAATGGATTCGAGGTCTGCCTTTTTCTGGTTCAGGTCAACGGTCTTCTCTTCAATCTCGGTGACGGTCTTGCCTTTTTCTTCGCGGCGTGACTCTAACTCGGCAGTGAAGTTCTTGATTTTCTTCTGGCTCAGTTCGATGTCCAGTTGCTGGAACTCAATCTCTTTGCTCAGGTTGTCATATTCGCGGTTGTTGCGCACATTGTCTTGTTGCTCTTTGTAGCGTGAGATAGCGGCATTGGCGTTCTCGATGCGAACACGGTGGTCCGAGATCTGGGTTTCACATTCCTTGATGTCATTCTCAATGTTCTGCAGACGCGTTTTCAGACCTTCCACCTCGTCGCTCATATCCTTGACCTCTTGGGGCAGTTCGCCCGTCAGGATGCGCAACTCATCGATTTTGGAATCAACGGCTTGCAGTTCGTAGAGTGCCTTGAGTTTTTCCTCAATGGTCAGCTCTTTTTCGTCTTTTTTTGCCATAAATTATAGTTTTAGTAGTTTCTTATTCGTTGGTTTATGGGTTTCAGTAATAGTGCACCGGGCTGTGGTCGGTTTGTGCAATGCAGGTACTGACTTGTCCTTCCAGCAGCCTGTGGAAGACATCGCGCGTGAAGTGTTCGCTCACCCAGTGGTCCATATCGACAATGCCTATCCGTCCTACGGCGGGTTGCATGGCATGGTACTTGAAGTCTGCCGAGACGAACACATCGGCACCTTGGTGGATGGCTTGTTCCATGAACTCGCTACCGGCTCCGCCGCAAAGGGCAATGGTCTGCACCTCGTCCTTGACGGGCGGTATATATCGCAGCCACTCAGCAGAGAATGCCGTCTTGAGGCGTTGCAACAAATGCTCAAAAACAATGGGCTTGTCATAGCGCCCGATGACCCCGAGTCCGTATTGACTATCGTCTTGCGGCACCAGCACGCGATAATTGTTCAGTCCGATGCGTTGTGCCATCTCACCGCTGACGCCGTGGATATAGTTATCCATCGAAGTGTGAGCCGAGTAGATGGCGATGTGGTGCTCAATGGCAGCCATGACACAGCGTTCCTGCTCGGTGTCTCCCACTATGTGTTTCAGTCCGTGATAGAGCAGCGGGTGGTGTGACACGATGAGCTGGCAGTGGCGGTCGATGGCTTCCTGAACGACTGGCAGGGTCACATCAGTGGTGAGCAACACGCTCTCAACGAGCATGTCGCGCTGACCGACCTGTAACCCCGAATTGTCCCACGCTTCCTGTCGCGTGAGCGGGGCTACCGATTCAATGAGCTGTATGATGTCTGAGAGATTCAATCTTTCTTTGCCTCTTCGTTGGTTTCTTCTTCCTCAACGCTGAAGTCGGTAATGCCGGCGGCTATGAGGATGTTGTACCACTGCAGCAGTTTCTTGATGTCGGTGGGATAGACACGGTCACGGTCGAACTCGGGCAGCACTTCTGCAAAGAAGGTGCGCAACTCGTCGGGTGAGGCTTTTTTCAAGTCCATGGTCACGGGTTGCAGGTTCTGTTTCTCGCCTAAACGAGTGAGTACTTCGCTCAGGGCTATGTCATCGCCGGTGGTGTACATGGACACATCGCCCAGCGAGATGATTTTGTCACGGTTGTGTGAGGGCATGCGCTTGTGGTCAACCAGCGATTCGACCACCAGCATGTTGTTTCCCCTTGTCAGGAGTTTGTACAATCCGGGTTTGCCGGAAATGGAAAGAATGTGTTTAAGCATATTGTTTTGTTGTTGTAATCGACAATGTTGTCAGTCCTTATTCGACGCTTCCGCCAAGGACATTGTACAGCCGTCCGTCACGCAGGATGTATAATTGTCCGTCGCGCATTACCTTGCTGCTGTGTTGAGCTGCGGCAGGCGACTGTATATCGGTAGTGGTGGTTGTGTTTCGTTTGAGCACCAGATTGGTGTGCAGGCCGCGGGTGAGGGTCAGGATCCAATAGT
>CAMOHN010000031.1 GCA_946615455.1 uncultured Bacteroidales bacterium | reverse complement strand
ACGCGTGCGTTTCAGGTGCGCATGCCGCGAGGTGTGCAGGTTCGAGTCCTGTTCCGGGCACAACAATAGGCGCAGGTGGTGAAATTGGTATACACGCTACTTTGAGGGGGTAGTGGCAGCAATGTCGTGTGAGTTCGAGTCTCATCCTGCGCACCGCGATTATCGGCACATTTTCGGTTACGGAAATGTGCCGATTGTCTTGTTGAATATCTCAGAAAAATGTGCGCCTGTGTTGCATAGATGTTTCGACTGCTTTACTTTTGCGGGTGCAAACCTTTTTTAGGCATTGTGCCTACCCAAAAAACATGACAACCGAAATCCTTATTGTAGCCCTTTTGCTGGTAGCAGGCGTTGTGCTGCTGCTGCTGGAATTGTTTTTACTCCCCGGTGTGGGTGTAGCGGGTGTGAGCGGTGTGTTGTCGCTCATTGCCTCTGTCGTAGTGGCTTTTATCTACCTCAATCCTATCTATCCATGGGCGGGTTTGGTCACGCTGCTCATCTCGCTGGTACTCATCGTGGTGGCGGTCGTGTTCTTCTTCAAGAGCCATGCTGTCGAGAAAATGGCACTGGACACCACCTTGGACTCCCATGTCGAAATGCCAACTGCCGGTAAGCGCATGGAGGCAATGAGCCGTGAAGAAGAGGAAACAAAAACTTCGAACCTCAATGGACTAACTCAACAATAAATCCACCTAACTAAACCCAATTTACTATGGAAGTCTTAACATTTGTTTTGATTATCTTGGGAATCATATTCCTGATAATCTTCTTTTCTTATTTCCCTATTCTTCTGTGGATTAACGCGCAGGTGAGCGGTGTGCGCATCTCGCTGTTCCAGATGTTCCTCATGCGTATTCGCCGTGTGCCGTCCAGCAAGATTGTCAACTGCATGATCGAGGCGCACAAAGCCGGATTGCAGGATGTCCGTCGTGACGGTCTGGAGGCTCACTACCTTGCCGGTGGTCACATCGAGCGCGTGGTGCATGCCCTCGTGAGTGCCAACAAAGCCAACATCCAACTGCCCTTCCAAATGGCTACCGCCATCGACCTTGCCGGTCGTGATGTGTTTGAGGCAGTGCAGATGTCGGTCAATCCCCGCGTGATTGATACTCCGCCCGTTACAGCCGTGGCCAAGGATGGTATCCAGTTGATTGCCAAAGCCCGCGTAACGGTTAGAGCCAATATCAAACGACTGGTCGGAGGTGCCGGCGAAGACACAATCCTCGCCCGCGTAGGCGAAGGTATAGTTAGTTCCATCGGCTCGGCAGAGACCCACAAAGCCGTTTTGGAAAACCCCGACAGCATTTCCAAACTCGTTCTATCAAAAGGCTTGGATGACGGTACGGCATTCGAGATATTGAGTATCGATATAGCCGACATCGATGTAGGTAAGAACATCGGCGCTCAACTGCAAATGGATCAAGCCAATGCGGACAAGAACATCGCCCAAGCCAAAGCCGAAGAGCGCCGCGCAATGGCCATAGCCAGTGAGCAGGAAATGAAAGCCAAGGCCCAAGAAGCACGCGCCAAAGTCATTGAGGCAGAAGCCCTCGTGCCGCAAGCCATGGCCGAAGCCTTCCGCTCGGGCAACCTCGGCATCATGGACTACTATCGCATGCAGAACATCCAAGCCGACACCGCCATGCGTGAGGCCATCAGTAAACCCGAAAAAGAGGTCAAGAAGAAGTAAGCGGGCGTGATGTTTCGCGTAGCCATCTTACAGTATCCCATCGTTTGGGCTGACAAAGAGTCCAATTTGCAGGCAGCCATACGCCGCATCCGACGCTTGAAAGGCAAAGCGGATGTGGCGTTGCTGCCCGAGATGTTCTCCACCGGCTTCTGCACCGACCAACCACAACTGGCTGAAACGACCGACGGACGCACCATGCAACTCCTGCAGCGGGTTGCCGACCAGACGGGAGTGGCAGTATGCAGTTCGTTCATAGCCGAAGAGGTCACCACCACTTTCCTCAATGGTGCTATGCAGGAGCAGCATCTGCTCTACAACCGAGGTTTTTTCATCCGTCCCAACGATACACCTGTCTTTGTGGACAAGGCACACCTGTATGCCCACGGCGGCGAAGACCGTTTCTTCACTGCCGGTAACGAAAGAACCATTATTGAATACAAGGGGGTCAAGCTGCGTCTGCTCATCTGTTACGACCTGCGTTTCCCCGTATGGGCACGCAATCAGTCCGGTTGGGACTATGATGTGCTGTTGGTCAGTGCCAACTGGCCCGAAGTGCGCATCAACTATTGGGACGCGCTCATTGCCGCGCGCGGAACGGAAAACCAGTGCTATATCTGTGCCGCCAACCCCGTGGGCGACGACGGCATGGGACTGCACTACAATGGACACTCGGTAGCATACGACACACGGCTCAATCCTTTGGTACGCTTTGCCAACAACCAGCAAGGCACACGTATTGCCGAATTGGATATAGACCGTCTTCACCATTTCCGCGAGGTACTGCCGCTGTGGAAAGATGCTGACCCGTTTCGACTGGTATGATAGAGTCCCTGTGGCAAATATGGCAACCCGACGACGAGGCGTTGAGTGCATGTCGCAAGTTGAGCGACGAGTTGCACATCAGTGACGCATCGGCACGCCTGTTGGTGTTCCGTAACATACGCACAGCCGATGCGGCACGAGCCTATATACGCCCATCGCTGACCCAACAGCACGACCCGATGCTCATGCGCGACATGGACAAAGCGGTTGAACGACTCACGCTTGCCGTCCGCCGACAAGAGCGTATACTGGTCTATGGCGACTATGATGTGGACGGCACAACCGCTGTGGCACTGGTCTATCGCACACTGCGACCCTACGTGCAACACCTTGATTACTACATTCCTGACCGCTATACCGAAGGGTACGGTATCTCCTACAAAGGCGTGGACTATGCCATTGAGCACAAATGCACGCTCATCATTGCGCTCGACTGCGGCATCAAAGAGATAGACAAAGTAGCCTACGCCAACCAGCACCATATAGACTTCATCATTTGCGACCACCATACACCGGGCGACACCATACCCGATGCTATTGCTGTACTCAATATGCAGCGCAAGGACTGCTCCTATCCCTACAAAGGCTTGTCCGGCTGCGGAGTGGGGTATAAGTTCATGCAGGCATGGTTACGAAGCGAGGGTAAAGACCCGCAACAACTGCTCCCCGCACTGCAACTGCTCGCCATGTCCATCGCGTCGGACATCATGCCCCTGACCGACGAGAATCGCGTGTTAGCCTATTTCGGACTGAAAGGCATGAATACCAACCCGCTGATGGGAGTAAGGTGCTTGATGGAAGTGGCAGGCATAGCCGGACAGGCAGTAACGATGCAGGATCTGCAGTTCAAGATTGGTCCGCGCATCAATGCCAGCGGGCGTATCCACTCCGGCTCGGAAGCCGTAGCTCTGCTCATAACGGACGACGAGAACGAGGCACGCACCAAGGCTCAAGACATCAACAACTACAACACCGAACGACGCCAATTCCAGGACAAAGTGGCTAACGAGGCACTCGAACTTCTGGCGAACGATCCTGACAATGACCTTAGGCATACCACCGTTGTTTTTTCGCCCGAGTGGAACAAAGGCGTGGTAGGCATAGCCGCCAGCCGACTCATCGAGACCTATTATCGCCCCACCATTGTGCTCACCGCCTCAGAGGGCGGACTCATCTCCGGCTCGGCGCGCTCGGTGGCAGGGTACAACATCTACGAAGCCATCGACTCGTGCAGCGACCTGCTCACCCATTTCGGCGGACATGCCTTTGCGGCGGGCGTAACCTTGCCCTTGGAGGCGTTGGACGAGTTCAAACAGCGATTGGAAGACTATGTGAGCCGCACCATCCGTCCCGAGCAACTGCAACCCACTATTCATATCGAGCAGGAGATAGCCCTGACGGATATCACACCGCAGTTCTACAAGATTATCCGCCACTTAGAGCCCTTCGGACCGGACAATCCCCGACCCACCTTCGTTACTCGCCACCTGATTAACAACCGCTATACCCGCCGTGTGGGCAAAGGTGAGCACCTGCATACGGACCTGACCGACACCCATGTGGCCATCGAAGGCATAGCGTTCAACAAAGGTGATTGGGCTCCGTATATACAGAATGGTAATCCTATTGATGTCTGCTACTCATTGGACGAGAATACATTTAACAATCGTACCACCCTGCAGATGCGCGTGCAGGATCTGAAAGAATCGTCTTCACAATCTCAACGCTAATCTATCCTCTACCATATGACCGCTACCCAACAGACAACAGCCGCACGCGAGTTTGCTGATAGATGGAAAAGCAAAGGTTATCAACGACCGTGCCGGGATGGCGGCGTATGGTTAGAAGAAAAAGATATAACGAGCAATATATATGTTCAACGAAAGAGACACACAAGGACCTGCCCGCCGTCGCGGCAGCATTGAGGTGGTTTGCGGGAGCATGTTCTCCGGCAAGACCGAGGAACTGATTCGCCGCATGAAGCGCGCGCAGTTTGCCAAACAGCGGGTGGAGATCTTCAAACCCTCCATCGATGTTCGCTACAGCGAACAGGATGTAGTCAGTCACGACCACAATGTCATTCGTTCCACGCCGGTGGATTCGAGCCAGAACATCCTGCTCTTGGCAGGCGATATAGACGTGGTAGGCATTGACGAAGCGCAGTTTTTTGACATGGGTATAGTGGATGTCTGCAAGCAGTTGGCAGAGCGTGGTATCCGCGTCATCTGCGCCGGCTTGGACATGGACTTCCGCGGCGAGCCGTTTGGACCTATGCCCGCGTTGATGGCTGTGGCGGAAGATGTGTATAAGACCCACGCCATCTGCGTTCATTGCGGCGACTTGGCTTGGGTGAGCCACCGCTTGGTGCAGAACGACAAACGTGTGCTTTTAGGTGAGACGGAGAGTTATGAACCGCTCTGTCGGCATTGTTACGAAAAAGCACGGATGGCCGAACAGGCGTAATCCGGAAAAAATAGAAACAGAAAGTTATATTCGTTACGCACAAGTCATATTGCCCCGCGCCATCACCGGCACCTATACCTATGCTATTGCAGACGATATGCCCATCGCCTCGGTAGGCTGGCGTGTGGTAGTACCCTTGGGAACTAAGCAGGTGGTGGGCATTGTGGACAGCCTGTCCGATACGCTGACGGATGGTGTGGCAGCCGACAAGATCCGCCCTATCATAGCCTTATTGGACTCTTTCCCTGTTGTTACCGAAGCGCAACTGCGTCTGTGGCACTGGATCAGCGACTACTATTTGTGTCCCATAGGTGATGTACTGTTGGCAGCCCTGCCGGGCAAGGTGCTGGACACGGCATATAGTTTCGACCCTATGCGCAAGCGTCGCGTTCACCTGCCTGTTTATAGTGGGCCGGTGGAAGCTGCGCACCGCCTGACCGACCAACAGCAGCTGGCAGTTAGTGACATCCGCAGTCAGTGGCGAGAAAAACAGACAGTGCTTTTGCAAGGAGTTACCTCATCGGGCAAGACGGAGGTGTATATCCACTTGATTGAGGAGCAGTTGCAACAGGGCAAGCAAGTGCTGTATTTGGTGCCGGAGATAGCCCTGACCACCCAATTGACCGAACGATTGCAACGGGTGTTTGGCAATAGGCTGTTGGTCTATCACTCGCGGGTGACCGACACGCAACGCGCCGAGACCTACCGACAAGTGTTGGCTGCTGACGAAACGTCGGTCGGGCAAGTCATTGTGGGTGCCCGATCGGCTGTTTTTCTTCCTTTCCGTCGCTTGGGACTGGTCATTGTCGATGAGGAGCACGATTTCAGTTACAAGCAGCAAGATCCTGCTCCGCGTTATCATGCCCGCTCGGTGGCTATCATGACCGCCCATCAGACCGGTGCTCGTGTGCTGTTGGGCACTGCCACACCTGCCATCGAGTCGCAGTACAATGCCCTAACCGGCAAGTACGGCTATGTCACTATGCCCGAGCGTTTTCAGGGACTGCAACTGCCCAAAATCACGCTCATCAATCTGGAGCGACAATATCACCGCAAGGAGATGTACGGACATTTTTCCGACCCGTTGGTGGCGCGTATCAACGAGGAGTTGCAACAACACCGACAGGTCATTCTGTTTCAGAACCGCCGTGGCTACGCCCCCTATATGCAGTGCCCACGGTGCGGCTATGTGCCCAAGTGCCCTGAGTGCGATGTGTCGCTCACCGTTCACCGCAACCATACAGGCTCGGGTATGGCGTGCCACTATTGCGGTCATCAGGCTTCACTCAATTATACCTGTCCCGAATGTGGTGGTGAGATGGTCATTCACGGCTTTGGTACCGAGCGTTTGGAGGACGAGGTGGCGCGCCTGTTCCCTACAGCCCGCATGGCGCGTTTGGACCTCGACACCACCCGCAAGAAAGATGCCTATGACCAAATCATTCGTCAGTTTGGCAACCACGAGGTGGACCTACTTATCGGCACGCAGATGGTCACCAAAGGGCTGCATTTTGACGATGTGAGTCTGGTGGCAGTGCTCAATGCTGACAACCTGTTCAATCTGCCTTCGTTCCGCAGTTATGAGCGTGCCTATCAGATGCTGGAGCAGGTGGCAGGTAGGGCAGGACGCAAAGGCAAGCAGGGAGAGGTCATCATACAGACCTTCGACCCCAACCATCCGCTCTTTGACTACCTCAAACGGCACGATACGGACGGTTTCTACCACTGGCAGGTGCAAGAACGTGAACAGTTCCGTTTTCCGCCTTTTGTTCGGCTATGCACCTTGACGATCAAACATACAGACGAGCAGCGGGTTGAGCAGACCGCTCGGTTGTTGCAAGGCGAGTTGGTAGCCGTGTTTGGCAAGCGTTGCTCGCCGGTGCTACGACCCGGCATCACCCGCGTGCAGAATCAACATATCCGTCAGGTGCAACTGCGCATCGAAAACACGGCATCCCTGTCCGCCATGCGCAGCCTTGTCAACAGCGTCCTTCGGGACATGACCAACCATCCCCAAGCCAAGTCCTGCACCATACTGACGGATATGGATCCTATATAAGTGGAAAGTTGAGAGTTGAAAGAAGTTGGGAGTTGAGAGTTTTTTAGGGTTTGTAGTAACTCTCTTCCAAGATATGTTGGGCATCACCGTCAGCCATCAGGTCTTGTAGGCTGACCTCGGGATGGTGCTCCATGTAACTTGCCACAATGCGCCATCCCACCCATGTTCCCAATCGCCCGGGTGACTCTTGCGACACCTCAAGGGTGAATGGTCCCTCGTTCAGATACGAAGACAAGATGCGCTGTTCGCTGCGGAACAGGTCGCGCTTGTCCATCATGCGGTTCCAAATGGCACGCTCATAGTGCAGACACCAGTCCCATTGCTCCGGGGTATAACCCATCACTTCATAGCCAGGCAGGTCGGAGAAGATGCATGAGAGCAGGTACATCACCTTGCCGCGATAGAGCATCTGCTCTAACAGACGGTTCTTGGTGCTCGTGTTGGGGATATGACTGAACAGCCATGCACTGACCACATCCACGGGGATACATTCTTTGCGCATGGTCTGCATCTGATATTGGTGCACCACGCGGTTGTAGTATGGGTAGTCACTGCCAAGGTACATATCCGCTCCCACGGCTATGCCGTTCTCCACAAAGTGTATGGCTGCCTGAAAGCCCGACACGAACAGGTACAGCGTAGGCTGCTCCATGTCGGGATAGAGCCACCCCACGCGACCAAAGGCGTGAGATAGTTCACGCTCTATGGCGCTCACATCGGCAAAAACTTCTTGTTCGTATGCATTGGTGGCACGAAAGCCATAGACCGTGTCGTCAAGGAACTTCGGCAATGCTTGCACCAAGGCGGAGGTGTCACGTGCAGAAAAACCGAGAATATACTCCACAAAGACGGGCATGAAGTCCGGGTAGTCTGCATAGAGTCTGCGGACATGACCGGTCATGTCATTGTCCGGGGCATGCAACAGAGCCGAGTCAAAGCGAATCAGATGCACCTCGGGACAATCGACCTGTCGCGGGAAATAAGTGCGTTGGTGCTGACAAGCTGCCAGCAGCAGCGGCATGAGGAATACAATATATTTACGCATGGTCATTCAGTAATAGTCCGTCTTGCATGGTCAGTGTGCGGTCGGCAATGGCGGCCAAGTCTTTGTCATGGGTGACGATGACAATGGTTTGACCGAACGAGCGGCGCATGTCCAGTAGCAGGTTGTGCATGTCCTGCTTGTTGGCTTGGTCCAGGCTGCCTGTCGGTTCGTCAGCCAAGATGACCGATGGTGCCATCATCAGTGCCCGTGCGGCCGCGACACGCTGTTGTTCGCCGCCGGAGAGTTGGTTGGGCTTGTGCTGCAATCGGTCCGTCAGATGAAAACGCGCCAACAGTTCTTCGGCACGGTGGGATGCTTCCGCCTGACTCAGTCCGCCAATCAAGGCGGGCATCATCACATTCTCTTGAGCCGTGAACTCGGGCAGGAGTTGGTGCTGCTGGAAGATAAAACCAATATGTCGGTTGCGAAACTGCGCCAGTGACTTGTCGTTCAGTCGATTGACTTCCGTTCCATCCAAGGTGACTGTACCGCTGTCGGGTCTGAGAAGCGTGCCCATGACCTGCAACAGCGTGGTCTTGCCAGCACCGCTCTTGCCCACAATGGCGACAATCTCACCCTTGTCCACATGAAGGCTCACCCCTTTGAGCACTTCGAGCGAGCCGAAGCGTTTGTGTATGTCGGTGACTTGAATCATTTGGTCTTTTGCTGTGATTTCAAGGCACAAAAGTAGGGCTAATTTCGCATGTGAAAAACAAAAATCGTTGTGCACAACCAAAAAGGGCTGTATATTTGCGCGTTTTTTTGAGTATAACGAACATTATAAATATAGTTTTATCATGGCATTACCCATTATGAGTGCAGCCGAGGCTGCACAATTAGTCAAACACGGAGATGTAGTAGGCATGGGTGGCTTCACACCCGCCGGTGCTCCCAAAGATGTACCCACTGCAATTGCACACATGGCTCAGGCCATGCACGAGCGTGGCGAAGAATTTAAGATTGGCGTTTACACAGGTGCCTCCACCGGCGATAGTTGTGACGGCGAACTGGCTCGTGCACACGCTATTTCGTTCCGCACTCCCTATCAAGGGAACAAAGACCTGCGTACCGAATTGAATGCCCAAGGTGCGCATTACTATGACATGCACCTCTCCGAACTGGCTCAAGACCTTCGTTATGGCTTCCTGCCTAAACCTGATGTCGCCATCGTTGAGTCGTGTATGTTGGTCGAGAAAGGTGATATGATTGAGATCGTTCCCACAGCCGGTGTGGGCAATGTGCCCACTTTCTGCCGCTTGGCAGACAAGGTGATTGTGGAGCTCAACGAGGCCATGCCGCCCGTC
>CAMOHN010000030.1 GCA_946615455.1 uncultured Bacteroidales bacterium | reverse complement strand
AAAGTCGAAATTATTAAATTAGCAGACTTTATTAAACAAATTTAGAAACAATCTAATATGGATTGGTCGTTTTTGATTGCTGATAAGCATTCACTTTCCGTTACTACCGATAGCCGGAAAGTAACACCGGGGTGCGTATTTGTGGCGCTGAAAGGAGAACACGTTGATGGCAACCTATTCGTAGAGCAAGCCCGCCAAGCGGGAGCAGCCTATGTCATACACGGCGATGATGCCCTCGTCCAACTGCAAGACCTTGCCCGCGCATGGGTTACACAATGGCGCAACCTGCCATCCTCAATAGGCAAGACACGCCCCGTGATAGCCATCACCGGCACCAACGGCAAAACAACGACCAAGGAACTGACCGCAGCCGTACTTTCGACCCGCTACCGCGTGCGCTACACCCAAGGCAACTACAACAATGCCTTGGGTGTGCCGCTCACCTTACTCACCCTCACCGCTGACGACGAGATAGCCGTCGTGGAGATGGGAGCCAGCCATCCGGGAGACATCCAAGAACTCGTAGAAATAGCCGAACCGGACTACGGACTGATTACCAACGTAGGCAGGGCACACTTGCAAGGCTTTGGCTCGTTTGAAGGCGTAATGCAAACCAAAGGCGAACTCTACGACTACCTTGTGGCACACAACGGGAGTGTGTTCCGCAATACCGACAATGCCTATCTGCAACAAATGTGGGATGCAAGTATGTCGTGCTATCTCAACCGTCTCGGTTGCAGTAAGTGGCAAGGAAAGGAGTATCTCTATCACCGTATTCCCATGCCCGAAGGCACCCACTTGGTAGGTGACTACAATGCCGAGAACATCGCCGCAGCCTTGTGCGTAGGTGAACACTTCGGCGTTACCCGAGAACAAGGTATGCATGCCATACGCGCATATATCCCTTCCAACAACCGCTCGCAGTTGCTCCGAACCAACCATAACATGGTGGTTGTGGATGCTTACAATGCCAACCCCACTTCCATGGAGGCGGCTATGCAGGCTTTCGCGGGCGACACCTTTATACTTGGTGCAATGCGCGAGCTGGGTGATTATACGCATACTGCCCACCAAAATGTCGTCAATATGCTTGCCGAGCGCAAAGCCAACTGCGTTTATTTGGTCGGAGCGGAGTACCGCGACACCACTTCGCCCTATCCTGTCTATGACACGGTGGAGGAGCTGAAGGACTACCTGACCAACCACCCGCTGCACGGACGGCATATACTGCTGAAAGGATCGCGCAGTACCCGCATGGAACAACTCATTGAAGTACTTTAATGCATTAAAAATCAAAGTTACTATGGAACAGACAACTCCCTCTTCCCAATCGTCCAAACGACTGCTCGTTATTGCCATTGTCGTTGTCTTGATGGTCGCACTGGTAGGTGTGGTAGCATATATGTTGTACCAGCACCGGCAGATGCAAGAGATGGTGGAGGTGCTCGAATTGGAGAAGGAGCAGTTGGCAGACGAGTACGAGGACCTGTCCATCCAGTTTGATGGTTACCAGCAGTTGGATGTGCGCAACGACTCGCTGCAAGAGCAGTTGGCGCAGGAACAACAGCGTGTGCGTGACCTGTTGGAAGAGTTGCGTATCACCAAGGTGACCAATGCCCGCCGTATAGCCGAGTTGAAGAAGGAACTGGCGACTGTGCGTGCCGTCATGGTCACTTATGTCAGGCAGATTGACTCGCTCAATCAGACCAACCAACGGCTCACACGCGAGAACCAGCGCTACCGTCGTGAGAACCAGCAGATGGTGGAACAGAACACCCAACTGACCGAGCAGAATACCCAATTAGCAGAAACAGTCACGCGTGCTGCCAAGTTGGAAGTGACCGACTTTGTGGCCACCTTCCTCAACGAGCGTGACCGTAAGACCAAGAACTTCAACCGTATCCACAAGTTGCAGTTTGACTATACAATCGGAAAGAACATCACCTGCGAACCCGGGCTGAAGATGATTTACCTTCGACTGTCGCGTCCCGATGGTGAGGTGCTGTTGAAAGATAATGCCCCGCAGTTCGCTTTTGAGAATGCGGAGTTGGAAGCCTCCGTTGCGCAAGAGATTGAATATGCCGGTGAACCCATCAGCAGTACCATGTACTGGACGGTGGAAGAAATCTTGTACAAAGGGGCTTATACGGTCGATTTCTTTGCCGACGGACAACACATCGGCTCCTTCCAATTCACAATGAAGAAATAAAGGTTAGTGCACAGATAAAGGAACGTTGTATATTGATTTGTTACTTTTTTTGTACGAAAGAGAGGATATCATTTGATATTTTTTTATTTTATATATTGCAGTACTTAAAAAGAGCAGGGTTAGGATCATGCAGAGTACAATAGGTATAGTCGAGCCGAGGTATGTGACGGCAGTAGGTATGCGCACGCTGTTGGAGGCGATGCTGCCGCATACGGACATGGTCCTATATGGTTCGGTCGAGCAGTGCCGACAAGACATAGAGCGCACCGATGGCGGACGGCCGTATTTTGTTCACTTGTTTGTGGCAGACAGTCTGTTGCTGCTTCACGCCGACTATTTCCGTAGCCTTCCTTTCACAGTCTTTGCACTTTGTCACCAGAGCGAGAATAGGCAAACCCTATTCCCCGCTATCGATGTGACAGCCGGAGAGCAGTCGGTCTATGAACAACTGCTTCATTTGCACGCACAAGGGCATGCAAATACAACAGACAACCCGATACTTTCAACCCGTGAGATTGAGGTCTTGAAGTGCGTGGCAAAAGGTATGATTAACAAGGAAATAGCCGATAGCCTGTGCATCAGCCTGAATACTGTGCTTACACACCGCCAACACATTACCAAGAAATTAGGCATACAGAGTGTACCCGCTCTGACACTCTATGCCGTGCTGAACGGATATATCCTTCCGTCAGATATTTACAAGATGTCATAACGAATTGCTTTAGGCATACGAATGCATGCCTCCGAGCAGGTAATTGACCCCGAAATAGGTGAATAGTACTGCTGCGAATGCTGCCACCATATAGGTGTGAAACACGATAGGTCGGCGCATGAAAGGCAGGCTATTGCTGTGTATGGGTAAGGCATAGAGCAGCATGGTCACCAATGCCCACACTTCTTTTGGATCCCATCCCCAGTAGCGTCCCCACGATATGTTTGCCCATACGGCACCTATAAAAATGCCGGTAGTGAGGCAAAATAAAGCCGGATAGAGTAGCAGGTTGGAGAGTAGATGCAGGCGTTCTATTGCGTCTTGATGCTGTTTGGGTTGATGTGTGAGCCGGGCATGGGCATATAGCAGCAGTGCCATCATCCCATTGAGCATGCAGAAAGCCAATAGACAGTAAGCCACCATGATGACTGCCACATGCAGGGTCAGCAAAGGCGACTGCAACACGGGCATGAGCAAGGTGATCTGCGGGTTGGAAGAAGAGAACATGCTGACCATCAGTGTCATGCCCATAATCAGATAGCCCGATGCCAACACCAATCCACTACGGCGACGACAAGCAAGGACGATGCTCACCAATGCTGTTACCCAAGCGAGAAACTGCATAGTCTCAAAGCCATTGGACAAGGGTACATGTCCACTGACCACTCCACGAAGCGCGAGGACGAAGGTCAGAAACAACCCTATCAGTGCCATGAGGAAAACCAAGATATAATGTGCATAGACACTGATGGTTTTGCCCTTTGCTATCAGCCAGCAACAAACAATGAAGAGTAGCAGTCCGATGGTGGCACACCCCATAGCAAGGGGACGGGTATAGGGAAGGTTGTTGTAGCATTGTTCGGCACGAAACCGTGTGTCGCTGACGGGTAGTAAACCGTAGGTCTTGACCATCTGCTCGCGTTGCCATTGGCGTATGGCTATCAGTGTCCGGTTGGCTTCTTGGTTGCGCCCTTGTGTAAGACACCATGCCACATGGTTCATGGCTTGGGTGAGGTAGAGTGCTTCGTCTTGGTTGACGGAGTCAGCGGGCGGACACCATAGGTGCAAGAGCGTACCGGTGCAGAGCATGGAGACGAGTTGGAACTTCTCGTCGGCAGCCATGGCGTTGCGGTTGCCCTCGCCAATAAGCGGGTCGAGCCGATAGATGCCTTTGCCCGTGAAATCCGAGAGGGAGGCATACTTGCCGTCAATGTGCAGAGCATGCCGCACCTCATCGCCTTTGACCTTGATGATGGGTTCGTGCAACCACCGTTCGTAATAGAAGAACCATCCTGCCAACACTTGTTCGGCGGTTAGATTGCGGTAGCGTGGTTTGCCATATAGTTTGGTACAGAAATCGTTTGCAAGGGTGGAGAGAGGGCAGAGTCGGTTGTTGTAATAGACATAAAGTTCGCCCATGGAGGCAGCAACGGGGCGCTGAATGGTCATCTTGTCCGGTCCTTTGACGGGCAGAGGGGTGGTCTTGGCGCTTAATCCTGTGCTGCCGAATAGGCTCACTGCGAGCACGAGCACTTTGAGCAGGGGCGAGTGTAGCAACTGTTCAAAGCGTGTACGCGACTGAAACAGAAAACCAATCATGGAAACGAGCAGCAGAGCATAGCCTGTATAGGTGATGCCTATTCCCCACGGGTCGTGACTGACGGTGAGGGTGGTGCCTTGTCCGTCTGTGTCGTAGCGTGACTGATAGAACCGATAGTGCCGGTAGGTGGCAATGTGGTTCATGGACACTTCGTTCTCGGTGGTTTGTCGGTTGTCGGTCAGTAGGATACGGCTGCTGAAGTCCATAGGTGCATGTGTGCCGGGGTAGTAGTCGGGATGGAAGTCCAATAGGCTGATTTGTATATCACTGTTGAGCACTTGCTTCGGCTCTTGCCCCAATCGCAGATGCAGTTGGTCTTGCTCGCCAAAGAGATGGGTCACCATGGCTCCGAGCAGGATGATGACGAAACTCAGATGTAGCAGGCAGGTCATGACCTGCCTGTACATCTTACATTGGAACAGATACGCCATGCCGCTGACAGTAGCCGCTGCCCAAAGGGCAATGGTCCACGGGGCGGTGTAGAAATAGCGGACGGCAAACTCGGTACTGACGGCTTTTTCACATACGGTGGCTACAATCAGTAGTACCACAATGAGTCCCATGAGGGAGAAAGCGACGGGGCGGAGGTATCTGTTCATAAGTGAGCGTTTGGTTTTAGATGGCGTTCAAGAAAGCCACGAGTGCATCGCGGTCTTCTTTGCTCAGGTTGCGGAATTGTTCGACGGAGCGTCTGGCATCGCTCTTGGGCGAATATCCGTGCCACATGATGGCTTCTATGGCGTTGCGGGCGCGTGTGTCGTGCAGTCGTGCTTCGGATGCATCGCCGGTGGCTTTGCGGTGCAGTCCGCGTCCCCACAAGGGAGTGGTGCGGCACCAACCGGTACGGATGTCGTTCTCCATGTGCAACTTGTGCTGCACCATGTCGGTGTATGGCCAGATGGTCTGGTTGGGATAACGCGGCATAGCAGCATCGGCATTGGCGAAGAACTTGTTGGGGTCGTTCACATGGTCATTGCCAGTTTGCCAACTGGGACGGTGGCAGTAGGCGCAGCCGAGGTCTTCGCTCATGAATAGTTGACGACCACGCTGCACCTCGGCACTATGGACATCGCGGGCAGCGGGAACAGCCAAACCGCGGTGCCATACCATGACGGCAGTGAACTCGTCATCGCTCATCTCAACGGGCAGTGAAGTGGATGTGAGGTAGTTGTATATGTTCTGCTTGACATCGTCGGTGAACCATTCGCTGTGTGTCTTGTTGGGGTCAATGGTGGCAATGTAGTTACCAAAGGCGGCTTGCACATCCGGATCTTCGGAAGCGATGGTGGCATAATAGACGGGTCTGAGTGACAGGTAGTTGCCGCGACGATTGGAGCGGGTCACGTTGGTGATGTTCCAGATGGCATTGGCTCCGGCAGCGTCCAAGAGTGGTCCGCGACTCATGGCATAGGTGAAGCGACGCACATACTTCTTGCCATCGCCGGGCGAGACTACGCTCGACGAGTACCAATTGCGCCACATGCCATCGGCAAACATACTTGCGGGCAGTCCGTTCTGCATGTATCCGTCGGCTTCCTCTTTGCGCCATTGGGCAATGATGGAGTCGTCGGGAATGGCATCTAACAGACCGGTGCCATAGATGCCGATGGTGTTCTCAAGACGAACGGTATAGTCAATAGGGTCGCCCAACTGTTGAGCCAGTTGCTGAATGCGATCCCAACCGTAGATGGCTGTGGTGGGCAGTACTACTTCCGGGTATTGTAGTTCGTACTTCTCGCCATCGGGGAAGGTGTTGTTCCATTCGTCGGTGGCGGTGAGCCACTTGATGGTGATTTTCTCGGGGTCGATAGGTGCCTTAAAGGGTGCTACACCAAAGAGTTGCGGCATACCGGCTTCCCACATGACATAGGCCTCGGTTTGCGGGTTGAAGATGACCAGCAGTGTGCCGTTGCCGTGGTCGATGGCGTTGTATCGACCGGCAGGCACCGATGAACCGTGGCTGTACGCGGGGTGGCAGTGTTGGCAAGACGAACGCACATAGACAGGTCCTAATCCGTACCGGCTTTTGCCTGCCACGGTGTGGAAGTCTTTTTCGGCTAATTGATCACCTCGGTCGAACCAGCCTGCCAGACCGGCTTGTCCCACAGCAGGTGTGGGCTGCTCGAAGCAGTTGGATGTGGTCAGAAACGATGTACCCAGTGTGCCTCCTGTGTAGTACCATGCGGGCATCTCGCTTTTCTGATTATCGTCCGTAATGGGCTCGTCCTTTTGGCATGCGACGAAACCCATTGCTGCGACAACTAAAAAGAATGAACCAATCTTTTTAATCATGACAATATGTTTTTTTTTGTTATTCTACAATCAGAGCCATCACCTCTTTGTCTAACAGGTCGCGAAGTGCTGCGCAGGCATCCATGGCTTTCTTGACTTGGGCATCGCCTTTGGCTTGGGTCTCGAAGTTTTGGATGAGTCCTATCTCTTCAATGGCTTTGTCCATGGCAGCCAGCACTTGGTCGTTCAGGTCGCTGTTGTGTGCTTTAACAAAGTCTGCGATACAGGCATCACCTTGTTGTGCACCGGCATAGGCATGTTTGATGGACAAGATGTTGTCCTTGAAGTCGATGACCGATGTGCAACTGTACGGCGACTCGATGTACTCAGCCTCTTCGGCATTGCTGGACGAGTAGGGGTTGCCCAGTTTGAGGGTCGAGACCTCGTTGGCGATGTCCACGCAACCGGCAATAATCTCTTCGGCTGCGGCTTGGTAGGTCTTGTAGAAGGGGCTGTGTACGGTGGGATAGAGCATAGCGTCGCCGTAGTTCATACCAAAGGACATGTCGCCCGGCTCTTCCTCGGCGATGATAGCCAGTTTAGTCTCGTTGGTAATGCCACCGCACCAACTGTCCTCCAGTAAGATGGCTTGTTGTGTGAGGTCTTCTACGATGCCTACCAGATAGATAGCCTCGGCTTTGGTGAGGTTGGTGGCATGAGGTTTTCCGTCGTGTTGCTCGGTGAAGAGCAGGTACTCAGCGGCGTGGAAACCTTTGAGTCCGTAGCCCAGTTTGTCGCCTACATACGCACCGCCTTCTTCCTCAATCTTAGCCATACGGGAAGCGTCGTTGAGCAGGTCGTTCATGGCATTGTAGTCCAATGGCCACGAGTCGATGTGCGGGTCGATGTTGTGGATGCTGGCAGGACCATAGAGGAAGGCCTCGGACTGCTCCCAATAGACACGCATAGCGCGCCATGCTTCACCGGCTTGCACCATCAGGTCGGCATAGTCTTCGCCTGCTTCCACCTTGGCTTGGATGGCTTGGCAAAGTTCCAACAGTTGTAGACCTTCGTCTGCCATGTGGCTGTATGTGGCAATGACTGTGTGGTTGACATAGGGAGCCATGACGGTTTGCAAGGCTTTCTCTTTCTCGGACATGACCTCCTCGGTCGTTGTCGGGTTCTTCTTTTCACAGCCTGCCACAGCAAGTGCCATGACGGCAATCAGAAAACTGTTCAGAATCTTTTTCATAATGTATTGTTTTTGTTTAGTGTTGAAACATTCCGGCGAAGACGACTCCCACAGCCACCATCGGCTCGTCGTTGTAGATTTTTCCGATGCTGTTGTCGGCACGAACTCCCGGGTTGAGTATGCCATAGGCGTACTCGGCTTTGACTCCTATTTGCGGGATAGGGAAGTAGTTTACACCCATGGCGGCGCGTTGTCTGCCGCACCAAGCGTAGGTATAGACCTTGTGTCCGTCATAGCGGTGCATGGAGTCGTAGTATTCGTAGCGGGCAAAGACATAGAACTGCTGTTTCTTTTCGCGCAACTTAGGAGAGAGTGCAAAGAAATCGTAGCCTGCTTCGATGCCTGTGGCAAGCGCGTCGGACGCAATCCACTGCTGACTGCTCACGCTGGTTTTGGACATGGCTATGTTGTATTGCGTTATGCGTGCTGCATCGCTCAGGTGACCATAGGTGAAGTTGCCGCGTAGAATAAGGTTGTGCGCTTTATAGCGGAAGTCGAAACTGCCCACGGAGACCATGCCTTTGATGTCTTTGTAGTACTTGTTGGCATCCAACTCGGCATTCGTTTTAGATAATGTATTGCGAAAAGAGGCTCCGTAATAGCCTGATAACGACAAGCGCAGTCCCGGCACGCCGGTATAGTCAATACGGGCTGCTCCTGCCCACACATTAGCCAACTTGAACTCGTATGGACTGCCGGCACCGGGTTTGATCCAGTTCTTGCGGTTGAAGCGGTCGGAGTCCAAACCCGGAATGAGCATGGCTTGGTAGTGCAGACCAAAAGGTGTTTTGCCCATGAAGGTGAGTGCCACCTCGTGCCATGTGCTGGGCAAGATGGTGTATTCGCCTTCGGGACGATAGACTCCGAAGTACTCGGTCGATTCGTGGTGAGCGTTCAAAGCACCGACGGGGAGCACTTGCATACCGGCACGGATGATGGCATAGTCATTGAACTTCTTTTGCAGCCAGAACTGCTCCAATGCCACCTCACCGCCGCGCTCAATCTCACTTTCGTACTCACCGCCTTCTTCCTCTTCAATCTCGATGGCTGACTCGGTGCCGCCGTGCTCAAACTCTATTTCCGAACCCAAACTCCAGCCCTTGCCGAAGTTATATCCCAAATAGATGACAAAGTGCGGCAAGTCCACTTCGCCGTAGGTGTCGTTCTTGTATTTGGAAGGGGTCTTGCCATAGCGTAGGTAGTTGTTGGAGTAGAAGCAATACTTGGTAGTGGCTTCGCCGTAACCGCCTATGGTGAGGCGTACCTCCCTACTTTTGGTGATTGAGTCTTGCTGTTTGGTCTTGGTCTGCTCTGCCTCTATGCGCTCAATGCGGGCAACTAAGGCTTGGTATTCTTCGCGTGAAAGACGCAGCGAGTCGGTTTGCGCTACGGCTGAAAGACAAACAATTGTGCTTATAAAAAGTACAAA
>CAMOHN010000029.1 GCA_946615455.1 uncultured Bacteroidales bacterium | reverse complement strand
GGTCGAACGGGCGTGAACATGCTACCCGAAACGGTCATGCGCATCTATCATGCCCATCCAGACAAGATTATCGGGGTCAAAGAAGCGTCAGGCAATATGGAACAGATAGGTCACCTCATTGACCTTGCCCGTCAGGGTGAGATAGCCGGACACCGTCTGCTGGTCATTTCGGGTGACGATGGTCTGGCAGCCGATGTCATGCAGCGCGGCGGTGACGGACTGATTTCGGTGGCTGCCAATGCCTATCCTGTTCTCTATGAGCAGATGATAAAGACAGCGGACACCTCGTTGCAAACGAAGATGTCCGCTATGGTCAAACTGCTCTTTCAAGAGGGCAATCCCTCCGGCATCAAGGCCTTGTTGGCTGAACAGGGGGTGATTGAGAATCGCTTGAGACTGCCATTGGTACCTTGCTCCCAATCACTTGCTGCGGCTATTGGCAAGGCGAATGACCTCCTTGGCAATGCGTAGCGCCGAGTCGTTCTGAGCCAGTGCCAACACATGCTCATGCAGTGACTGCCGCTTGTTTTCGTCGCCTAACACTTGCAGTGCCACAGGCACCAGTTGTTCGCGTGCGTCGGCATCGCGAACCAGTACGGCTGCACCACGATGCACCAATGCCATGGCATTGTGTGTCTGGTGGTCTTCGGCCACATTGGGTGAAGGAACCAGTATGGCAGGTTTGCCTAATAGACACAACTCGGATATAGACGAGGCTCCGGCTCGCGAAATGACAACATCCGCCAGTGCATACGCATCGGGCATGTTGCTCAAGAACGGCATGCACACGATGTTGTCTGCCCCACATCGGTCGTAGGCCTGTTTGCATTGCTCGTAATAGACTTTACCGGTTTGCCATATCACCTGTAGGTTGGCTTGGCTCAGTTCGGGCAAGGCGGCGATGATGCTCTCGTTGATGGTTCTTGCACCCAGACTGCCGCCAATGATGAGTAGGGTAGGGCGGTCACTGCGTAGCGTTATGCCTGCTTGCTCGCGGAAATAGGCTCTGCCACGCTCGGCATCGCCCTCGGTCAGGTTCTGACGAACAGGATTGCCTGTCAGCAGGATACGGTCTTTCGGGAAGAACTTTTCCATGCCCTCGTAGGCTACGCAGATGAGTGCTGCATCGTTGCGCAGCAGCCGGTTGGTCACGCCGGCAAACCCATTCTGCTCTTGCAGCACCACAGGCACATGCGCCCACGCGGCAGCTTTCATGGCGGCACCGCTGGCATAACCGCCCACACCGACCGCCACATCCGGAGCAAAGTCACGGACAATACGCTTGGCCTGACCCAGCGAACGGAACAGGTCGATGAGCACAGACACATTCTTCCATGGCTGCGAGCGATTGAAACCGCGTATGGGCAGACCCACAATCTTGTAACCCGCTTCGGGCACACGCTCCATTTCCATACGGGACGATGCCCCGACAAACAGAATCTGTGCCTCTGTGTCTAATTGGCGAATGGCATTGGCTATACTGACGGCGGGAAATATATGTCCTCCCGTTCCGCCACCGGAGATAAGGTATTTCATTGAGCTGTTGTTATAGGTGTTGTCAAATCAATTTGAGGTATGTCTTGCAGGCTCTCCTGCTTGGCCGTTTGTTGGCGGTCACGCATGGCTTCCTGTTCGCGTGAAACGCACATCATGACGGCAAAGTACATGCTGGTTACCAATACGCTGGTACCACCGTGTGACACCAAAGGCAATGGCTGTCCCGTCACCGGTCCCAGTCCCACAGACACAGCCATGGACACCAAGGCCTGGCATGTGAGCATCAGCGCCAGGCCCATCACCGTGAGCATCGCTCGGTCGTCACCGAACTTGGTTGAGGCAAAACAGGCGCGAAACAGAATGGCAAGATAAATAAAGATGAGTATGAATGTGCCCACTAATCCCGACTCTTCCACGATAATGGCAAAGATATAGTCCTCGTAGGCATAGGGCAGATAGTCGCGCTCTTGGCTGTTGCCGGGGAAGACGCCAAGCGGGGTCTTACCTCCGCGCATGATGGCCACTTTGGCAAGCGAGCGCTGGTAGTTCTCGTTGGTGATCTTGAATTCGGCTTCGTCCGTCTGTTTCTCGCGGATGACAGCATCCACACGATTGACCCATGTGATGGCGCGACTGAACGGGCCGCTCAACCGACGGTGGGGACGCACATAGCCGAACTCAACAATGCAATAACCAGCCAACAACAGCGCAATGGCTATACCCACCACAGAAGCGATGTATTTCCAATTGACGCGTGCCAGTATCCACATCAGCAGCACAATGCCGAACAGCAAGACGGCTGTGGACAAGTTGCTCATCATGATGGGTAGGATGGTAATAACGGTCAATGCCAGCGTGATAAAGAAGTTCTTGCGTTTCTCTTCATCGGTCTTGCATTTGGTCAGCAAGTCTGCCGCAACAATGATGAGTCCGAATTTGGCAACCTCCGAGGGTTGAAAAGTGACATGTGAGGGCCATAGCCTTGCCCAACGGGCAGCATCGTTGATTTCCACGACCAACGGATTGCCCGGAATGAGCATCACATATAGGTAAAGCAAGGCAAATCCTAATGCAAAATATCCGATCCATGTCATCACCTTGCTGGGCAGGAACTGGAATCCGTACATCAGCGCACAGCCCAAAGCCAGAAAGCCCATTTGTCTGCTGATGGGTCCCAAGGTGGGTTGCTCGCCTTCACCCTTATAGATGAGCGTGCTACCTGCCGAGAAAAGAGCAATGATGGCAAAGCCTACCAACAGCATGTACAAAAACCAAAACTGACGATCCACATAGGGATGGCGGTGGAATATCTTTTTGACGAAATCGGGCATGAGCGGTAGTGGGTGATTATAGATGACGGACGATATTCATGAATTGGTTACCTCGGTCTTCGTAGGAGGTGAACAGGTCGAAACTGGCGCAGCAGGGTGACAAGAGTACCGTGTCGCCCTCGTGGGCGGCATCGTGGGCAGCCATGACGGCATCGTAGAGATTGTGTGTCGAAACCATGCGACGGTCGGCTTCTGCCTCGGTTGAGTAGCCCAATGCTCCGAAATGCTGTTCCAATTTGGCATTGTCTATACCGAGGAAAATCAGTGTTTTGCATTTTTGCAGCACCAACTCGTCGATTTCGCTGTAGTCGTTGCCCTTATCTTTGCCGCCCAGTATGAGCACGGTCTCACCGGTCATGGCTTCCAGCGCATACCAGCAGGAATTAACATTGGTGGCTTTGCTGTCGTTGATGTATCTCACCCCGTTCACTGTGGCTACATACTGCAAACGGTGAGCCACGCCGGCGAATTGCTCCAACGAGTTACGTATGTGTTCGTTGCTAAGGTGCAGTATCTGTGCAGCCAGCGAGGCAGCCATTGAGTTCAGTCGGTTATGTTGACCTTGCAGTGCCAGTTGCTCAAAGGGTATATCCAAAGGCTCTACTGCCTGCGGGGCAGCCACAATAAGGTGCTCGCCATCGGTGTATGCCATGTTGTGCTCCCGCTTACTGCCAAAAGGATAGAGCGTGGCGCGAGGTTGAATGCGGGCTATCTCACGGTCAATGACAGGGTCTTCGCTCCAATAGATGAATGCTTCTTTGGGGGTCTGATTGCGCGTGATGCGGAACTTGGCATCTACATAGTGTTGGAACACATAGTCATAGCGATCCAAGTGATCCGGTGTGATATTGAGCAATATGGCTATGTCGGCGCGGAAGTCGTACATGTTATCCAACTGGAACGAACTGAGCTCAATCACATAGTAGGCATGGTCATTCTGTGCTACTTGCAGTGCCAATGAGTTGCCTATATTGCCTGCCAAACCTACATCCAATCCTGCACGGCGGAGCATGTCAAACAACAGGCTGGTGGTCGTGGTTTTGCCGTTGGAACCGGTGATACAAATCATCTTGGCATTCGTATATCGAGCGGCAAACTCAATCTCAGATATGACGGGTATATTCTTCTCACGCAGACTGACTACCACAGGAGCCGTGTCGGGTATGCCCGGACTCTTGACTACCTCGTCGGCATTGAGAATCTCCGGCAGCGTGTGACCGCCTTCCTCCCAACGGATGTGACGACTGTCCAGCAGGTGCTTATATTCGGGTTTGATGCTGCCCGAGTCGGACACAAAGACTTGATAGCCCTTGGTCAGTGCCAGTATGGCGGCACCTGTGCCGCTTTCACCGGCTCCTAAAACAACCATTCGTTTCATATATTAGCGGATTTTGAGGGTGAGTAATGTAAGGGCTGCCAAAATGAGCGTCACGATGCAGAATCGTAGCACAATCTTGGTTTCATGGTGCAGGTTCTTCGACCCCTTGAAGTGAATCGTACAGGTCGGGTCGTTCTGGATGACCTGCTCCACCGATGTGCGGAAATGGTCGTGCAACGGAGCGCGTTTCCACACACGCACATGACGGCCGCGTTTCTTGTAGAACTTATAGACTTGGGTTTGCAATATGACGCTGACGCTTTCCATAAGGAACACTCCGCACAAGATGGGCAGCAACAACTCCTTGTGCATAATGACGGCACTCACGCCAATGATGCCACCGATGGTCAGACTGCCCGTGTCGCCCATGAATATCTGTGCCGGAAAACCGTTCCACCATAAGAAACCCACCAGTGCACCAACAAACGAGGCAAGGAAAACAACCAGTTCTTCGCTACCCGGGATGTACATCACATCAAAATAGTCTGACAACACGATGTTGCCGCTCACATAGGCAAGGGCAATCAGCGCGATGCCTATCAGTGCCGAGTTGCCGGCACACATGCCGTCCATGCCGTCGTTCAGGTTGGCTCCGTTGCTCACGGCTGCCACCACCAGCACGGTCAGCAGTACAAAGAAGATCCAACCGGCACGGTACATGCCCTCTTCACCAAGAAAACGGAACATGTCGGCATAGTTGAGGTTGTGGTTCTTGAAGAACGGAATGGTTGTGCGGGTGGACTTGACCTCGGGGGACTTCTCCACCACCGTGATGTTGTTCTCCACACGCGTATGCACCGTCTCGTTCATGACGGCAGCGGGACTGTAACGCAGGGTCAGACCGACAATGAGTCCCAACAGTACCTGACCCCCTATCTTGATCCAACCGTTCAGACCGTCTTTGCGCTTGCGGAAGGTTTTGATATAGTCGTCGGCAAATCCCAATGTACCCAGCAGCACGGTGGTCAGCAGCATGAGCAGCAAGTAGATGTTGCTCAACCTGCCCATCAGCAGACAAGGTACCAGTATGCCTGCAATGATGACCAAACCGCCCATGGTGGGCACGCCTTTCTTGCCGACATTAAAGGGGTCCAACTTGGCATCGCGCTGCGTCTCGCTGATGTGCTTACGGCGAAGCAGATTGATGAAGTACTTGCCAAACCAGATGCTGATTACCAGTCCCAGAATGGCAGCCACAATGGCTCGGAACGAAATGTAGGTCATCAGCCGCGCTCCCGGCAGGTGGTGGAAATGTAAAAACAGGTCGTATAGCATGGTCAGATATATTTTTTCACTTCTTCGTGGTCGTCAAAGTGGTGTTTGACACCTTGTATGATTTGGTAGTCCTCGTGTCCTTTGCCGGCAATGAGGATGACGTCGCCGTTGGTGGCAAGGGTGCAGGCTGTCTGAATGGCGGCGGCACGGTCTTCGATGATGAGTGTGCGGCGCAATTGGTCTTCACTCAGTCCGGCTGCCATGTCTTGCAGGATGGCTTTTGGGTCTTCGTTGCGCGGGTTGTCGCTGGTCAGGATGAGTTGGTCGCTGCCTTGCATGGCTATCTGTGCCATCTGCGGACGCTTGCCCTTGTCACGATTACCGCCGCAACCCACCACGGTGATCAGCCGGGGTTTTTGCCCTGTCTTGCGGGTTTGAGTATCCAGTATCTCGTTGATGGTGCGGATGACATTGTCCACGGCGTCGGGAGTGTGAGCATAGTCCACCACGGCAGTCCATCCCTTGGGGCTGTGTATGGTCTCAAACCGCCCGTTGACAGGCTGCAACACAGACAATATGCGCAGCACCTCGTCTTTGTCAAACCCCATACTGACTGCTGCTCCGTAGATACACAGCAGGTTCTGCAGATTGAAACGACCTACCAGTCGCACCATCACCTCTTTGCCGTTCACATTGAGCAGCATGCCGTCCAAACCCTCTTCAAGGATGCTGCCGCGATAGTCCGCCAGCGCACGCGTGGAATAGGTATAGACGCGGGCAGCACAGTTCTGCACCATGACCGGTCCGTTCTTGTCGTCCTTGTTGGTCACGGCAAAGGCCTCTTTCTTGAGGTGGTCAAACAGCAGTTTCTTGGTGTCGCGGTAGTTGTCAAAGGTCTTGTGATAGTCCAGATGGTCGCGTGTCAGATTGGTGAACAATGCTCCGTCAAAATCCAGCCCTGCCACGCGCGATTGTGCCAAGGCATGGCTGCTGACCTCCATAAAAGCATATCGGCAACCCTTGTCCACCATTTGGCGAAGCAGCCGGTTGATGGTCAGCGAGTCGGGCGTGGTGTGCGTAGATGGCACTGCCTCGGTGTCCACATAATTGACCACAGTGGAGAGCAGACCGGCTTTCTGCCCCATCTGTCGGGTCAGTTGATAGAGCAGTGTGGCAATGGTTGTTTTGCCGTTGGTGCCGGTGACTCCCACCAGTGTGAGTTGGCGTGACGGGAAACCGTACCAACACCCTGCTAATAGTCCTAACGCCTCGTTGGAGTCTGTCACTTGGATGATTGTGGCTTCGCCTGCGTCAATGCCCTCCGTTCGTTCACATACAATGGCTGCGGCTCCACGAGCAATGCAACTGTTGATGTATTGGTGACCGTCAGCCACCGTGCCGCATTGGGCTACAAACAGATTGCCCGGCTCCACCAGACGCGAGTCGAACACGATGCCCGTTATGTCTTTGTCGGTGCTACCCATGATTTGCAACGGGGTAAGCACACTCAATAGTTGGTCTAATTGCATGGTATATAGTTTTGTTTTAGTTCTCTTTGGTCAGCGCACTTTCTGCCACACTTTCTTCCCGTCGCGCAGTACATACACACCGGTGTAAGCCATGGTCTGCTCGGCAATCTGCTTGACCACACGGCCGCAGTCCCAACCGGCATCATACGCCGGGTAGGTGCCCGGCTTGTTGATCATGCAGATGCAAGTGTATTCGGGCTCTTCTTCGGGGAAATAGCCTACAAAGGTGATACGGTGCTTGTCGCCATGATATCGCCCTTTTTCGAAAATCTGTGCCGTACCTGTTTTGCCGGCTATGCGCACAAGGTCACTCTGTGCTTTGAGTCCGTAGATTCGTCCGTTGGGTGTCTTGCGCACGGATGCTGTGCCAAGGTTGTTGTCCCACACCACATCGTCAAGAGCGGCTCGCACATCTTTAATGGCACTATGACTGCCAATGCGCGAGCGGAGCGTCTTGGTGTCGTAACTCTCCAGAACTTCGCCGTTTTTCTCTACGCGTTTGACCAACAGTGGACGCATCATTTTGCCGTTGTTGGCAATGGCGTTGTAGAAGGTGACAATCTGCAACGGACTGAGTTCCACCGAATAGCCGTAAGCCATTTTGGACAGTGTGACGCGGTCTTTGGGCACATCAATGCGCGGTGCTTCTGCGCCGGGTATTTCCGTTTCCAACGAGTCGCAAACACCCAGCCGGCGCAATTTGTCCACATAGCGTTCGGCTTTGTGCTCGTAGGCACGGGTGACCATCTTAGCAAAGGCTATATTGCTGGATACGGCCAAGGCGCTACGCAGTGTATAGACCGTGTCCTTGGGGTGCGAGTCGCGGTGACGGCTGTCGTAGTACATCCATGGCTCACGCGTGACGCTGATGGTGTCCGTTAGGTCCATCTTGCCATCGTCCAAGACGGCTAATAGGGACATGGTCTTGAAAATCGAACCCGGCTCCACCCGTTTGACAGCGTGGTTGGACACCTCGCTGTAGGTGCCGTCTTGGGCACGGTCCAGATTGCTAATCGCCTTGATTTCGCCTGTTCGTGTTTCCATCAGAATGCAGCAACCCCATTCGCCCTTCACAATCTCTAATCGGTTGCGCAATGCCGTCTCGCAGATATCCATCAGACGGGCATCCAAACATGTGACCACATCGGCTCCATCAACTGCTTCGCGTATAGGAATAACGCGCTTCTTACCTGCCACTTTCTGCTTGCTGGACAAACCCTCCGTGCCGTGCAGGTAACTCTCAAAGGTCTTCTCTAAACCGGCATAACCAATACCGCTTTCTCCATATATATTGCCGATGGTGCGGCTGCCGAGACTGCCGTAGGGCTTGGACCGGCGGTGGCGGTCCTCAAAATAGAAACCGCTGCGGTAATAACCTTCTTTGATAAGCGGGAGTTGTTCAATGGCACGCATCTGTATATAGTTGACGCTGCGTTTGATGACTATGTCGCGCCGGTTCTTTCGCGGGTTGTTGAATGCCTTGACCATCTTGGCACGATAGACTTTGGCTGTCGTGTCGCCCAGGATGGTACTCAGACCCATGGCAATCGAATCGACATACTTGTTGAACAGTGTATCTCCACCCAGATGCAGAGCCTCCACACGCGTGTCCATACGCACATCGTAAAGCGGAATACTGGTGGCGAGCAGATTGCCATGGGTGTCCAGTATATTGCCCCGATTGGGCATCACAACAATGTCGTTCTTTACCTGCTTGGCTTCAACTTTTTGCCAAAGGGACCGTTCAGCAGTCTGAATGGTGACAATCTTAACCACCACAATCGCAAAGCCCACCATAATGAGGAAATACAGAATGGCAAAGCGGGCAATGGTATGTTTCTGTTGGTCAGACATAGAGGCAGGGTGGGGTTATTTGTCTATTCTTATGGCAGGCAGACGGTTTTCTTTGAGATGGCTGCCGCGCTGGTCCAGTTCGCGTGCCACCGACGACTGGCGAGTCAGGTCGGTCAGCTCGGACTGCAAGGTCAGCAGTTCATAGTGAGCGTCCTTCTGCTCTTTCTGCAGCTCGTTCAGATAGAGGCTCCTGCGCTCGGCTTCAATGCCTGCATAGACATAGGCAAACAGCAAAACAAGCACCAGCACCAACACCGGATACTGTTTCCTGGCCCATTCGCGGGTGAACACATTGCCGCTCAAGACCTCTTGGAAGGTGATGCGTGTCTTCATCTTTTTTCGGCTATTCTCAGTTTGGCACTTCGTGCGCGGGCATTGCGAGCCACCTCGTCGTCGTCGGCAGTCAGCCCTTTCTCTATCAAGCGGAACGGGGTCAGCAGGTTTCCGTAGAAGTCTTTCTCAACCCTACCATCGAGGTTGCCGCTCTTGAAGAAGTTCTTGACCAATCGGTCTTCCAACGAGTGGTAGGTCAATATGGCTATGCGTCCGCCCTGTCTGAGTAGGTCAGTAGCTGATTGCAGCATGGTGCGCAACGCACCCAATTCGTCGTTGACCTCGATGCGCAATGCCTGAAAAACCAAGGTCAGTTCTTTCTTTTGAGCCGGTGAGAGCAACTGTGGGTCGTCTTTGCCGCCGGTCAGGATTGTCACCAACTGCTCGGTGCGCTCAATAGGCTGCACACTGCGTGCTTGCACCAACCGTCTGGCCAACGGGCGGGACTGCTTGAGTTCACCATATATATATAGCACGCGCGCCAGTTCCTCTTCTGTATAGCGGTTCACTATGTCTGCCGCCGT
>CAMOHN010000028.1 GCA_946615455.1 uncultured Bacteroidales bacterium | reverse complement strand
CGCCAAATCAAAGAGAAGACCATACGCAAACTTAAAGTCAATTCTCGCAGCCACATTCTAAAGACCTATTTGGGTTAATTTTACCCATTTATTTGAGTAGTTGTTCGACGACGGGTATCCAAGCCTCGTCATCGGTAGCGGTTAGGCATTGGAAGTTGAGTGCTTTACCGGCTTCGATATTGGCATTGAGGTCGTCGATGTAAAGTGTTTCTTGCGGTAGGATACCGCTATTCTCAATCAGGTTTTTGTAAGCACGGGGGTCGGGTTTGGCAAGGTGCATCTCGTTGGAGAAGAACAAGCCTCCTGCCCATTGCAACTCCGGACAGTTCTGCCGGGTCCATTCGACATGCGAGTCGTTGATGTTGCTCAGTATGAAGAACGGGATATGCTGTTCGTGCAGGCTTTTGAGCAATTGTCGTTTGCGTTCTTGGAAGGGCAGCAGCATAGCCATCCATGCGTCCATGATCTGTTGGTCGGTCACCCCTTCGCGGCAGTATTGGCGAATGGTGGCAATGAATTGTTCGGTTGTGATTTGCCCCACTTGATAGGCATCTATCAATTGTGAACTATGTCCCCCCAACAAGCCGTCAGCGGTGATGAGTTGTGTGTCGGTCTGCGGGCGAACTAAGGCGGCAAAGGCACGGAGCGAACGCTTAGGCTCGATGTCAATGAGTACATGCCCGAGGTCAAAGACGATGTTTTTTATCATTGTTTATCAGTAGTTTATCTGTAGTTTAACAGTCGTTATTTGTATTCTTCGTCCCACGTATTGTGTGTAATGCCCATCAGGTTCAGCATCCGTTGGCGCGATTCGCTGAGGAGTCGCTGCACTTCTTCTTTGCGCGGGCGGGTCACGTCAGGCATAATAGGTTCCCCAATCTCAACTGTGATTAGCGGTGTGTCTTTCTTTCCGAACAGTCGGTAGATGCCTGTCCGCGGGCGGAAATTGATGGCGCAAGGTATGAGCGGCATATTGTACTTATATGCCATGGTAAAAGCTCCTTTGGAGAAGGGTCGAAGTGGCTTGTAGAAGTCCCATCGCGCAGCTTCCGGGAAGATATGGAAGCGAGCTTTGCGCTCGTGGAAGGTGTCAAAAGCGGCATTGAATTTCTTCATGGCCTCGAAGTTATCTTCGGGTATGGGTATGCCTCCCACGACATGAAGAAAATAACTGACCCCTGTGGAGAAGTTGGGAGCAAACATGGGTATGCGTGTGGTGTGCCGTGCTCCGGTGGCAATCAGAATAGCGGGACAATCCAAGAAATAGACATGGTTGGACAGGGTGATGGCACCGTTTTTGAGTTGGTCTTTATACTTACGCAAGTTCTTTCTTCCGTGTACTCGCATGCCCATACATAAGTACAAGTAGGTGCCCAGCGAGAGGTAGAGGATGAATACATAAGACCAGAATATGCGCCATCGGTTATGAAACGAGTCGTCAAGATAGGGGTAATTCTCGTCGATGGTTTCCTCGTGGGTATGGTGCATGGGTTTGAGCCGCGAATGCGGGTCGTCTTGCGGGTAGGTCTTGCCTATTTCGGGAATGTATGTACCGGGCTTGACCTGGAGATTGTCATAACGGATGTTTCCCATATTGTGTTCAACTATTGATTTAAGTTATCGGTTTGCAGCAGTTTATTGAATAGTCCTTGTCTATAGCTGTCTTGCATGAGGAGGTTGAATTTGAATTGTCCGTCGCGGAATCCGTCCTTGAGGCATAGTTCTTTGAAGCGGCTATAGGCATTGGGTTGCAGTAAGTGAGCAACAGGTGCTTTGAGTCGCATGGAGTGGCGTTTGCTCTCATACTCGATATTGAGTTGTTGCATGGCTTGGTCTATTTCTTCCGCCAACTGGGGTAGCAATCTTTCTGCGCGATCACGGCTGTTTTTGCCGGGTTCGAGATAGAATTCATACATCGACTCCTCGGCATTGGCAAAGCCCACAAAGAAAGGCAGCGACAGGCTATGCATTTCAGCCACGCGATGGACGGCACGGATGAACTGCGCTTCATAGAGTTTCTCGCCCGTGAGCGATACGATGCCATTCACTTTGGAAACAAAGTGGACGGTCGGTGCATTGATGTATCGCCCGCCGACTTCCACAATGTCGTTCATGTTATAGCGGTACAGACCGCAGGACGTGGTTATATAGACACAGTATCTATGTCCGCGTTCCAATTCGCTGATTTGCAAGAAGTGTTTGTTAGGCATATCCAGTTCTTGCTCGTCCACGAACTCATAGTAGTGGTATTGTGGGAAGAGCACACTCTCGCGGGAGGCATCAACGGGATGTCCGAAGCGACATTCGGTGGCTATATATCCCAGTTCGGTGTAACGAGTCTGCCGCCAGTCAAAGCGATCCATGAACTTGTCGATATAGACCTTGGCGTTGCCGCATTTCCATGTACTGAGTACTTGCAGATAGGGGAAATACTGTTTTGGTGAAGGAGTGGCATAGCGTTGGCGGAGGAGACGCAGTTGCTCAGCTCGCTTAGGGTTGGCATGCAAATAGGAGCCTATTTCCAACTTATATTGCGGTTCTATGTCCACGGAGAATTTGCCTTTCTCGATATCGTCAGCCATTTGTTCCAGATGCTCGTCAACGGTGTGGAGCAACTCAACGATGGTGCTTGGATTGGCGGTTGCCCAGAAGGTGAGGTCTTCCCATTGGATGGCAAGGCACATGATGACGTAGTTGCGTGTTTGCGGGTCTTCGATGTTCATGACCGAAGCAGGGGCTGTATAGCGACGGCGGAGGATATGCGGAATCTCGCGCACCAAGACACCGCTGACCGAACCATAGAGCGTTCCATCGGGTGCATAGCCTTCCACGTCTTTGCCTACAATCTGCAGGATATGTCCGCCAAAAGCTCGGGGACGCTGGCGAATGAAGATGTAGAGCCAGTGCTCGGACATGCGGTGGTAGAGATTGTATAGATAGGTCCGGCTGATGGGTATCCACTTGGGTTTGCCTGTAGTGCCCGAGGTGGTGGCATACATGATGGGGCGGCCGGTGATGAGCACATCTTTTTCGCCATTTTTCTGTCGCTCGACATAGGGACGGAATCGCTCATAGTCGTTGGGCGAGATAGCGCGCTGGTAGCGAATAAAAAGTTGTTCGGGCGTGGTGGCCTGCAAGATTTCGGAGAAATGGTGCGCCTTGCCATACTCGGTGTATTGATTGTGTCTGAGTATGCGCTGAAGGGTTTTGTAAGCAGAGAAGTTAGGGAATCGTGAGGCTTTGCGCAGTCGGACGTGACGCAGGAAGCCAAGAACAAAAATTCCTATGTTGATGATGAGGGGTATGAAAGGTTTATGTTTCATATAGTAATGGGGTTGTTGTATGATGGGGGATTGAGGGGGTGTTTTTAATCTGTATCAAAAGGATAGACGGTGCGGACAAATCGCTCTAAATCGGTTTGCCACACGCGCCAATTGTGTCCGCCCTTGTCGCTGACCAAGACACAAGGTATGTGTTTCTTGCGCAGTTTTTGGGCATAGCGCACGCCATACGAACGGAATATATCCACATCGCCGACGCTGATCCAATAGCGTGTCCCGTTGGGCAAAGAAGGGTTCATGCACCACTCTTCGCCCACATCGGGGACCTGTTGTTTGAAGACAACGGGTGAGAACAACCCCACCCATGCGAATTGTCCCGGATACATACTTGACACGACGGCTGCCTGAAACGCTCCGTTGGACAAGCCGGCTATAGCGTGGTCGGTCGGGTCGGGACAAATTCGGTAGAGCGAGTCGGTGGTAGCGGCAATCTCTTCAAAGTAAAGCATGAAGTTGCCCTTGCGGTTTTTGAAATAACCTAACAAGTTACGTAGTGTGCTTCGATCGTGCTTATTCCAGATGTATTTGCCGGAATTGGTATTGGGCATGACCACAATGCACGGCCGAATGATGTGATTGTTAATCATGCTGTCCAACACGACTTGTATGTTTCCATCAACGGACCATGAGTTCTCGTCGCCGTTCACCCCGTGAAACAGGTACAATACGGGATAGCGTGTTGTGTCTTGTTCGCTGTAGTCGGCAGGCACATAAAACAGAATCGGTCGGTCGTTCAATGCCGAGTTGGTGGGCATTTCAAAACGCTCTATTCGTCCTTGTGCAAGGACTTGTAACGCCAATGCACATATCCCAAATAATCCCCATTTACGAATAGACATAATCGTTTGTTATTGAGCATATACAAGGCGGATATTGTCCACCCAAAGTGTATTGCCTGCGTGACCGACAAAGGCTTCGTGGCAACCGGACGAGCAGATGATGATCATGTGGGTTGGTGCGTCGTTGCTGAACCCTTCTTCGTTGATGAGCACCATTTTGCCCTTTGAGTTACGGGCTTTGAACACATGTTTGCCTATGCCCATATAGTCTTGGTATCCGCTTTGTTGTATCAGTTGGCTGCCGTAATAGATGGGGATGCGGTGGTCATGCTGCCATCCGATGGAGTTATAGACGCGTTCATAACCTGTTCCTACGCGCAAGGCGTGCAGGTTGCCATCGGCATCTTCCCAACGCTTTTGCAGCAGGATGAACATCTCGGCTGCATCTCGACCTTTCAGTTTGGTGGGGCGCGAAACGGCTTTGGCACTGATGAGTTCGTCCGAATCCTCCACGCGGGCTTTATAGTCAAGCATCATGGTAGTCGGTCTGCCGGTAAAGGGAACCCCCATATCTACCACCGAATAGGGGTCGTCAGCACCTTCTTTGGTGACGGGTTCGAGTGTTTTTCCGGTGAATATAGTACCCGAAACCAACACTTTGAGACGTATGATTCCCATGGCAATGACGCTATCCATCTTGCTGTCCAACCGGCAGCAAAGCCCGTTGCCGTGTTTGTCAGGGCGGACGGAACCGGAGGCTTTGTCAATACCTGCCACGCGAGCATAGGCACTGCTGACCGTCCATGGACAGCCTTGTTTACCATAGACGAAAGCCTCGTTTTTGCGGATGGTGTCGGTTGGTGAAATAGCATATAAGACGCGTGTCTTGCCGCCAATGATGCGCGATTCTTTGATATAACGAACAGCCCATTGTTCCATATCACCAAAGGGCACCGACTCAATACGCTCTTGTGCGTACAAGCAGCCCAATCCTATAAAGGCAATACAAAAAAAGATGATTCGTTTATTCATATTTCTTATTTCTTACTTCTTTTTGTCTCTTCTATCTGGTTATTAAGCATTTGTTCGAACTGTTTGACGGACTCTTCCAATTGATATTGTCCGGCAAAGGCGGCATATTCTTTTTCCATCTCGTGTCTTTCTTTGGTGTGTGAGAGCCAATAGTCCATGGTTGCCGCCAGGTCATGTGGGTCACCCTCGTGGAAGAGGCTGCGTTTGTCCAGAGCGAACTGGCCGGTAGCAGACAATTTGCTGTCCGAGATGACGGGTACCAGTCCCATGGCAAAGCCTTCAATACAGCCGATGGCTTCGCTCTCCATATCGCTGGTGTGCACATAGAGGTCAGCCTGTGAAAGCAGGTCTTGCAGTTCTTCACGGTTGTAATAGCCAAATACGGGAGGATTGGGCAGTTGAGCCCCCATGCGTTGGTACTTTTTCAGTTCCGGTCCTTTGCCGGCAAAGATGAGCTGAATACGGTCACGATAGATGGAAATATCTGCGGCATGCAGAAGAATATCCTGCCGTTTCTCGTTGGCGAGTCGGCCGGTCATGATGACAAGGAACTTGTCTCCCCACTGTGGGTCTTTGGGTTTCTTGCGATAGGTGAAGGAAGGGTCAATGCCGTTGGAAATGGGATAGAGCGTCCCTTTGTAGCCGTGCTGTCGCAACTGGTCGGCCATAAACTTGCTGGGGCAATGTATGTGCGCGAACTTACGATAGATGATTTGCCACCACAGTTCATACACAAAGGATGTGACGGGCTTGATTTTGCCCATATTGATGCTACTGGTGATGTTCTCGGGCTGAATATGAAAAGCGGCTGTGCAGGGTTTGCCTTGCCTGTCTGTTTCGCGTTTGACTGCCCGAGTGAGCAAGAAGGGCATGAAACAATGCACTACATCCGCCCATTCAACAGCCTCGCGTATAATCTTCTTATCTATCTTAGCAAAACGGAAACCGTGTTTGTGAATCAGGTCGTTAAAGATAGGTATTTTGATCTCTCGAAGCACATAGGTGTCCTCATGCAACCCCGTTTGTTTACCATACCGTTCGTCGGTGGCAAGTATTCTGACCTCATGTCCATGTTTGCGTAACACTTCGGCAAAACGTTGCGCCGAGATAGACGTGCCGTTGTTGTTAGTCCGATAGGTATCCAGTGCGAAAAGTATCTTCATAGACTCACTAATTATGATTCGCCGCAAAAGTAGGGCAAGATATTCGGACGGGCAAAACTTTTACGGCTATTTTCTGTTTTTCCTGTATGCTTGCACATAAAATTTTGATTTTACCAAAAGATAGCCTTATTTTTGCCGCGTCATTATAGAGAAAAGCAAGAACAGATATGTACAAGCGCATTTTACTCAAGTTGTCCGGCGAGAGCCTTGCCGGCAAACAGGGGCATGGCATAGATAGTGAGCGTCTGCAACAGTATGCTGTGCAAATCAAGGATTTGGCAATTCTTGGTGTACAGATTGGCATCGTAATTGGCGGGGGGAATATCTTTCGCGGCTTGAGCGGTTCGCAGAAAGGTTTTGACCGCGTCAAAGGTGATCAGATGGGCATGCTTGCCACAGTCATCAATGCTTTGGCATTGTCTTCGGCATTGGAAGCCATAGGGCAGAAAGTGCGCGTCATGACCAATGTGCGAATGGAACCCATCGGCGAGTATTTCAGCAAAGACAAAGCCGTCCGTTTGCTCAATAAGGGCAATGTGGTCATCTTTGCTGCCGGTACGGGTAATCCGTATTTTACGACGGACAGTGCTTCCTCGCTCAAAGCCATTGAGATAGAGGCGGACATCCTATTCAAGGGCACTCGCGTGGATGGCATCTATACGGCTGACCCCGAAAAAGATCCTACTGCCACCAAGTTCACCGAAATCACCTACGACGAAGTGCTCCGCCGACACCTCAAAGTGATGGATTTGACGGCCATCACGCTGTGCATGGAGAACAAGATGCCCATCTATGTATTCGATATGGACACAGTGGGTAATCTGCAGCGTGTCATAAACGGCGAACCGATAGGTACGCTGGTTAAACCATGAGGAAATCAAATCTTTAAATCTTCAAATCTTTAAATCCATAATTTATGATTGACCCCAAACAGATTCAGCAAGAAGCCTCCGAGCAGATGGAAGCAGCCGTTATGTATTTGGACGATGCGTTGGCACATATCCGTGCCGGCAAAGCCAGTCCCCGTATTTTGGATGCTGTGCGTGTGGACTATTATGGTCAGATGAGCCCTCTCTCGTCCGTATCCACCATCACCACCCCCGATGCCCGCACCATCCAGATTCAGCCATGGGAGAAGAAAATGCTGGGAGATATCGAGCGTGCCTTGATTAACTCCAATATAGGCTTGGCCCCCAACAACAACGGTGAGGTTATCCGTTTGATTATCCCGCCGCTGACCGAGGAGCGTCGCCGTGAGCTTGCCAAGCAGTGCAAAGGTGAAGCCGAAAACGCCAAGGTAAGCATTCGTAATGCCCGTCGTGATGCCATCGAAACCCTAAAGAAGCAAATCAAGGAAGGACTGCCCGAAGATGCCGAAAAGGATGCCGAAAACGAGGTGCAGAAGTTACATGACAAGTACATCAAGCAGGTGGACGAAGTCTATGCCAAGAAAGAGAAGGAGATAATGACCGTCTGATGGTCTGCCGTTCCCGACTGATTGTAATGTGTTTGCTCTGGTCGATTGCCTTCAAGGCAGTCGGTCAGTCTGTGTGGTACAACAAGATAACAGACTTGCCAGCCATAGGAGTCCCTATGGTCAATCTCTCACCTGAAACCGGATGGGTGTTCGGCGGTGCGGTGCAAGGCTACTTTCGCTGCCAGAACCAAGGACAAACATCCATGGTTCAATTGTCGGGAGCATGGTCTGTTCACAACCAATGGTATGTTCATTCGAAGGGAACAATCTATTTGGGCAAGGAGCGGACATGGATTGTGAAGTATAATGTCGGCTATAGGTATTATCCCGATACTTATTTCTTGCCGGGCAATCGTTTTGAGGTCAAGCCGGGTCAGTCTTATCAATCGCGTCGCGTGGATGCAGAGGTGTCGGCGTTGGCTCAACTGGGTGCAGACTGGTATATGGGTGGCAAAGTGCATTATCTCTACGAGGACACCAACATTGAGCCGGTTGTCTCGATGGCAGGGATAGGAGCAGTTGCATGCTATGACACACGCGATGTGCATTTCTACCCGTCGCGAGGTTTGTTTTTTCAGACATCGGTTATGCACTATGAGTCGCTCAACGGACATTTTGCCCGTATGCAAAGCATCTCGTCGGATCTGCGGCAGTTTGTGACCATCTACAAGGATCTGATTTTTGCATGGCAGTTGCGGACACAATGGACATTCGGAAAAGATATTCCTTTTCAGTTGCAGCCCACCCTTGGCGGTGAGGACTTGATACGTGGTGTAAGAGCCAACATGTTTCGCGACCAGGCCTTAATGGCTCTGCAAGGCGAGTTGCGCATTCCCTTGTATCGTCAACTGAGCGGCACAGTGTTTGCCGGTGTAGGCGATGTGTACAACTACCATGATTGGCAGTGGACGATGCCCAAAGTGGGGTACGGTTTGGGACTTCGGTTCGCCATCAACAAAGCCAAGGTGAACATCCGCTTTGATGTGGCTCGCAACAACCTATACCGGACATGGAATACATGGGATAGTTATTCGTTCTATCTTTCTGCCACTGAAGCATTCTAAATCAACAGCCTATACGGCAATCAATCGTATGCAAGGACTTGTCATCAAAACCACTGGAACAGCCTATTTGGTACAGCCTGACGACCGTAGTCAGCCGCCTGTAATGTGCCAGATCAAAGGAAACTTCCGTATTCGCGGCATTCGTTCCACCAATCCTGCCGCAGTGGGCGACCGTGTGGAGGTGGAGCAACAATCAGATGGCACCAATTGGTTGACCGATATCCTGCCCCGTCGCAACTACATCATACGCCGCTCAACCAACCTGAGCAAGCAGGTACATATCCTTGCTGCCAATCTGGACCAGGCAGTGTTGGTAGTGACGGTGGCACATCCTGTCACCTTGCCCACTTTCATTGACCGTTTTCTTGCCACTGCCGAGGCTTACCGGATACCTGCCGTGCTCATTTTCAATAAGACTGACCTGATGAACGACAGCGAGCAGGCGCAACTGCATGAGTGGCAGCAACTGTATGAGTCGTTGGGTTATACGACACTCGCCCTTTCAGCGTTGCAACTTGACCGCACGGCATTGGAACCGCTATTGGCAGGCAAAGTAAGTCTGTTGTCCGGCAATTCGGGTGTGGGCAAATCGACCCTGTTGAACGCGTTATTGGGACAGGAAATGACCCGTACCGCAGCCTTGTCGGCAGTGCACGATGCCGGCATGCACACCACCACCTATTCGGAGATGTACCCCTATGGTACGGGGTGGCTCATTGACACACCGGGCATCAAAGGGTTCGGCTCGGTGGAAATGGAGAAAGAAGAAGTCAGTCATTATTTCCGCGAGATTTTTCGTATCGGTCGAGAGTGCCGCTATGCCAACTGCCTTCATACGGGCGAACCGGGTTGTGCCGTACTTCAGGCCTTACAAGAAGGACAAATCAGCGAGTCCCGCTTCAACAGTTACTTGTCACTATTAGGCGACTCGGACGAAGCCAAATATCGGTAAGCC
>CAMOHN010000027.1 GCA_946615455.1 uncultured Bacteroidales bacterium | reverse complement strand
GCCATGGCCAGTACCTCGCCCGTAGCGGGTTCGATGGCAACCACACTTCCTTTCTTGCCGTTGAGCAGTTGCTCTGCCAGAAGTTGCAGGCGGATGTCAATGGTGAGGTTAAGGTCGGTCCCCGATTGAGCGGGATAATCTTTTTCGCCGTTGTGATAACTGCCTTGGATGCGTCCTTTGGAGTCGCGCATGAGCACCTCTACTCCTTTTTGCCCGCGCAGGAGTGTTTCGTATTGTTTCTCAATGCCGTCTCTACCGGAATAGTCTCCAAGCACATAGTAGGCATCGCGTTCCAAGTCCGTGCGGTTGACCTCACCGACACTGCCCACGATATGCGCGGCTGCCGGATAGACATAGTCCCGCAGGGTACGCTTACGTACCGACACGCCGGCAAAGCCATAGAGTTGTTCTTGCACCATTGCCACATCTTGGGCGGAGAGCATGCTCATGAACAGTTGAGGGGTGTAGGAAGAATAGCCTCGGTTGCGACTGCGGTTAGTGACCTCCTGCATGCGCGCGAGGAACTGTTCGGGCGTGATTTGCATGGCACGGCAAAAGCGCAGGGTATCAAAGCCCTTCTTCATCTCATTGACCACCAACATGATGTCATAGACGGGCTGATTATAGACCAGCAAGCTGTCGTTGCGGTCATAGATCAATCCACGTGAAGGGTAGATGGTTTGTCTGACCAAGGCATTGCCTTCCGCCTTGTCTTTGGTGGACGAGTCAATGACCTGCAAATAGAACAAGCGTATGACAAAAATGAGTGCCACACCCACTACGATGCCACCCAAGACATAGGCTCGCTTATAGTAGTTGGTATTGATCATGACTTATGTAACAGGAAACCATAGACATACACACAGCCCAGTGTGATGACCCCGCTAACCAAGACTTGCAGCACGACCCAGTACCAATGTGCCCAACTCCAGGTGTCAAGCGTAAAGACTGTCAGATGATGCAACAGGGTGAGCCACAGGCTGAGTCGCATAAAGACGCTGTTGCCGACCGATGAAGCAACCACCTGATCAGTGATACGACCGGCTTCTTGCAAATAATGTTCCAAGAGCACGGGTCTGAGCCAAGCCACCAATACGCAAGCCGCTGTGTGGATGCCGGGGGACGAGCACATGATGTCCATCAACACACCCAAGGCAAAGCCGTATAGCAACTCCCCCCAACGGGGAATGACGGGCAAACAAATGAGCAGCAGGATATACATATAAGGATGACAGGCTGTGGTGATGTGCAGGCGGTTAAAAATAGTCGCTTGCAGGAACAAGACCACCAAAGTGCGCAATATAAGGCGAAACCATTTCATAGGGGCAGCAGCACATTTTCCTGTTCTTGGGACAGGGGATTACGGACAACCTGCACATAGCGCAACTTGCCAAAATCGACTGTGAGGCGCACATTGAGGTCGTAGTAGGTGTCGCCATCAGGCAGGTCTATGTGCTCCACCACACCGATGGGTATGCCTTCGGGAAAAAGCGAGGTCAGTCCGCTGGAAACGACCGTGTCGCCTTCATTGACCACGATATGCCGCCCTACATCGGTCAGACGAGCATATCGCGCCGAGGGACCGGACCATACCATAAAGCCCGTTTGTCCATTGGGCTTCAAGCGGCAAGAGAGACGCATTTTGGGGTGAATGACGGGAATAACCTCGGCAAAACGGCTATTGACAGCCCCTATCACCCCTACCACGCCGTCGGCACACAAAACACCTTGCCCAACACACACACTGTCACGCGCTCCTTTGTTCAACACCAAATAATTATGTTGTGTACCACACTCCATGTCCACCACTTTGGCAGGGATATAGTCCCACTGCAAGTGGGCATAGCGATAGACACTGTCGTTTTCCGCAACGGCTTCGACTATGCCTTGCAGACGGTGCACCTCTTCACGCAAACGGGCGTTCTCGGCTGAAAGGGCGTTGTTGTATGTAGCCAGCGAAAAATACTCGCCGACGGCAGAGACCTGCTCATTGAGCGAAGCGACCAAACTATTGGAAGCGGAAAGAAAAGTGGACTGTTGCAGTTTCTGCTCGCTGAACAGCCACAAAAAAGCAACAACTTCCAGCCCTAAAAAGAGCAGGAAATTGCTGTATTTGCGTATGAAACGGAGCAGATTCTCCATGGATAAGGTGGCTTATCGGATGAGGAAGGCAAAGTTGTGCACATTCTTCAGGGCAATGCCCGTGCCCCGCGAAACGGCATGTAAGGGGTCTTCTGCCACCTTGAAGGGGATGGTAATCTTGTCGCTCAGTCGTTTGGCCAGTCCGTGCAGCAAGGCACCGCCACCGGCAAGGTAGATACCCTTCTTGACGATGTCGGCATACAACTCAGGCGGGGTGATATCCAGTGCCTGCATGATGGCCTGTTCAACCTTGACAATGCTCTTGTCAAGGCAGTGGGCTATCTCCTGATAGCTGACGGGCACTTGCATGGGCAGAGCCGTCACTTTGTTCGGACCAATGACTACATAATCGTCCAATGGTTCGTCCAACTCGGGCAGAGCCGACCCGACTGCAATTTTGATACGCTCGGCAGTGGGTTCGTCAATCTTGAGGTTGTGCATACGTCCCATATACTCAACGATGTCGGCATTGAAGTCGTCACCGGCGGTCTTAATGGACTTGTTGGCAACGATGCCGCCCAATGAGATGACGGCAATCTCGGTGGTACCGCCGCCTATGTCCACCACCATGCATCCTTCGGGACTCTCCACATCAATGCCCATACCCAAGGCGGCGGCCATGGGTTCATAGATCATATATACATCGCGTCCGCCGGCATGCTCGCTGCTGTCGCGCACGGCACGGATTTCCACATCGGTTGAGCCGGATGGGATGCATACTACCATGCGTATGCTGGGTGTGAACAGACGGTTGCGTTTGGGTATGGCCTCAATCATGCCGCGAATCATCATCTCGCAGGCATAGAAGTCGGCAATCACGCCGTCACGCAAGGGACGGACGGTGCGGATCATGGTGCCGCCGCGACCAATCATCATTTGGGCTTTACGGCCGACAGCCTTCATCTTGTTGTCAGCCGAACTGATGGCCACCACAGAAGGCTCGTCCACCACAATCTTGTCATCGCAGATGATGATGGTGTTGGCTGTACCAAGGTCAATAGCGATTTCTTGTGTAAAGGAGAATAGTCCCATAGGGTAATAGTTTATTCAGGTTAGAAAAACAAAAATCTTTTCAAGCGCGCAAAGGTAGCGCATTTGGTTAGTTTTTCAAAAGGCAGACTCTACTTTTTCACAAAAAAATGCAAGTCACGAAAACGGAAGAAGCGAACCGTTTGTTATAAACGACTCGCTTCTTCTGCGCTCCCTCTAGGACTTGAACCTAGGACCCCCTGATTAACAGTCAGATGCTCTAACCGACTGAGCTAAGGAAGCAATTTTGCTCTTTTGTATCAACCCAAATTCTTCCCAAAAGCGGGGGCAAAAGTACAGCGTTTTTTTATTGTGACAAAAGAAAATGAAAAAAAATACTACTTTTGCGCGTTTTTATTGTTCACACATATACATAGCAACTGCCCATGAGAAAGGTATTAGGGTTAGGCAATGCGCTGACCGACATGTTGTTGCAGGTTTCCGAAGATGACTTGCGCGAGTTAGGACTCCCCAAAGGTAGTATGAACCTCATCACGATGGAGCAGGCCGAGCATATCCAGCATCGGTTTGCCAGTCTTCGCCGCCGTTTGGTTGCAGGCGGCAGTGCCAGCAACGCCATTGCTGCCATCACACAATTGGGCGGTAAGGCTGCTTTCATAGGCAAGATAGGCAACGATGAGATAGGCGAGTTCTACCGTGAAGACCTCAAGAAGAACGGTGTCAAGCCTCTGCTGCTGACCGGAGAGAAGATGTCCGGCTGCAGCATTGTATTTATCACGCCTGATGGAGAACGCACATTTGCCACCTATCTGGGCGCGGCTGCAGACATGAAAGCCGAAGATATACAGAAAGAGGCTTTCACCGGCTACGACATTTTCCATATCGAGGGCTATATGGTGCAGGACAACGAACTGATAGAAAAAGCCATCCGCCTTGCCAAGGAGTCGGGGTGCATGGTCTCTCTGGATCTGGCTTCGTACAATGTGGTCAATGAGAACCACTATTTTCTCAAGCAACTGATTCGCAAGTATGTGGATATTGTTTTTGCCAACGAAGATGAGAGTTTTGCCTATACTCATCTCAATCCCGTGGAGTCGGTGGCAAAAATAGCCGAGCAGTGTGACATCGCCGTGGTCAAAGTGGGCAAACGCGGCAGTTATGTGCAACAGGGCAGCAACATGTGTCATGTGGGTGCCATCACCACTTCCTGCACCGACTCGACCGGAGCGGGTGACCTTTATGCAGGCGGATTTTTGCATGCACTCAGCGACGGCTTCGACCTGCGCAAGTGTGCCGAAATAGGCACTATTGCTGCCGGACGGGTAGTGGAAATCATAGGCACCAAATTGTCCGACGACACATGGGAAGAGATTCGGCGCATCTGCGCGCTCTACCGTGGGTTTATGCAAAAATATCCGACTAATCTCTAACTTTATACCCGACCATGCGTTTCCTTTATTGCTTGTACCAAATATTGGTGTTGCCTATTTTGGTTTTGAACACTTTATTGTGCGCCGTTATCACCATTTTGTTTTTTCCTTTCAACAACAGCGAGCCTATCCACCAAGTGCAGATGTGGTGGTGCAAGTTGATGTTCTACTGGTTGTTCATACCGGTTACGTTGGACGGCAAGGAGAATATCACCCCCAAGCAGTCCTATGTATTTGTCGCCAACCACGCCTCAATGTTCGATGTATTCTTGATTTACGGTTGGCTGCCGGTTGTCTATAAGTGGCTTATGAAGAAAGAGGTTCGCCGCATTCCCTTTGTTGGTACAGCCTGCAAGGCGGCAGGGCATATCTATGTGGATCGTGGTAATGCCCAAGCCGCAGCCAAGAGTCTGCAAGAGGTCAAAGCCGCTTTGCATGACGGTGTTTCGACCGTCATTTTCCCCGAAGGAACACGCTCGAAAGATGGTCAGTTAGGGCGATTTCATCGCGGAGCGTTTCAGGTGGCGCTGGACTTAAACCTACCTGTAGTGCCGTTGTCGTTGTCCGGCTGCTACGAGGTGATGAACCGTAACGAGCATTTTGCACACCGTCATCCGGTACACATGCACATTGGCAAACCCATGAATCTGAGTGACTATGCCAATGAGAAAGAGGCTATGGAAGCCGTTCGGCAAGCTGTTGAGAACGGGATAAAAAGAGGATAACACTACCATGAAACGAGTTGTGTGGACGCTGTTGTCAGCCTTTTGGTTGGTTGGAACAGTGTGGAGTCAATCGGCATCAATAGAGATTTTTCAGAAAAATGCCCTAACCCGAGATGCCAACATAGGGATTTACATCAAGGACCTGCAAACTGGCGAGGAGGTTGATTCCTATCGCTCGCGCAATGCCATACCGCCCGCTTCGGTAATGAAAGTGCTGACCACTGCCACAGTGCTGGAACTGATGCAGGCAGATAGTTGTTACAAGACGGTGTTGGAGTATTCCGGTACGCTGCAAAAGGGTGTATTGCGCGGCGATTTGTATATACACGGCTACGGCGACCCTACCCTGGGTAGCAACAAACAGGGGCAAGCATTCCTTGCACAATGGGTCAAGGCTATTCAAAATGCCGGCATTCAGTCCATTGAGGGGTGTGTGATAGCCGATTTGTCTTTTTTTGACGGTGATGCTCTCAATCCGGCTTGGTTGTGGGAAGATGCCGGCAACTACTATGCACCGGGCATTTTCTCGCTGGCCTATATGGACAACACCATGAATGTAGTGTTGCGCAGTGCCGAGGCAGGCAGCGTGGCACAGGTGCTATACACCGTTCCCGAAGTACCCGGAATCAGTTTTGAGAATCATATCCGTTGCACTACGACTAAGGAAGACTGCGCTTATGTACATGGTATGCCTTACAACAACTGCCGCTACCTCATGGGTGCCATCCCGTCCAACGAAGGACAGTTTGGTGTCAAGGGCGACCTACCCAATCCGGGGTTATTGTTGGCGCAGCATCTGACCCAACGGCTACGCAACGCAGGTATAAGCGTTCAGCATGAAGCCGAGTACCGAAGCGAACGCGAACTCATTCCCCGCACCATTATCTATACACATGCCTCGCAACCGGTGGGAGAAATCATTGCACTGACCAATCAGCACAGCGTGAACCTCTATGCCGAGATGATGTACCGTCAGTTGGGCAGTCGTTTGGGCGAGCCTTGCTCGTTGCACAACTCGGAAACAGTGGTTCGCCAGTTGTGGCGCAGTCGAGGAGTGGACCTCTCGTCCGCAACCATCAAGGACGGTTGTGGTCTGGCTCCGCAAGATGCCGTCAGTGCCGAAGCATGGGTGCAAATCTTGGCCTATATGTATGCATCCAAACAGCGTGAGACATTCTATGCCTCGTTGCCCACCAGCGGACAAAGTGGCACACTGCGCTCGTTCCTCTACGGCAGCGAACTGGCAGGACGCGTGCATGCCAAGAGCGGTACCATAGCCGGCACCAAGAACTATGCCGGCTATATCGAAATGCCTAACGGGCATACATGGGCGTTTGCTGTACTGGTCAACAGCGCACCGTGCAAGGCACGACAGTTGCAACCTATCATCGAAAAATACCTCTTGGATGTATATCGCCAGCACAGATAGTACCAACAACCTGATGCGCGCGTCTTATTCTGACCGCGAGGACTTGTTCACCATCCGCACGGACTTCCAGACAGCCGGACGCGGGCAACAAGGCAATGGTTGGGAAAGCGAGCAGGGAAAGAACCTGCTCTTCACTACTCTATTGCGCGGCTGGAACATACCCGCAGCCGAGCCTTTCGTGCTTAACGAGGTGGTCAGTGTGGCTCTGTACCGAGCCGTTGTGCCCTTGCTAACAGGATACCATGCCGAGCGGTTGAGTATCAAATGGCCCAATGACCTCTACTATGCCGACCGCAAGTTGGCGGGCATATTGATTGAGAACACGCTGCAAGGTTCACAGGTTAATTGTTCGATTGTTGGAATAGGACTCAATGTCAATCAGACCATATTCCTTTCGTCGGCTCCCAATCCATGTTCGATAGCTCAGATAACGGGCACGGAGCATGCCATTGAGCCTATTCTGAACGCTTTCCTTTGCCAACTGCAAGACTTGCATAGGTGGCTCTGCTCGGGTGAGTATGACGCTATGTGTAAGACTCTCCATGCGGACTATATGAACTGTCTTTACCGCCGCAAAGGATTCTATCTTTGGCAAGAGCGTGAGGTGTCGTTGGCACCGAGCATGCCGCAGATGCAGCACGAGGCGGGTCAGTTCATGGCGCGCATAGAGGCTGTCAGTCCGAACGGTGAACTCATTCTCTGCACGGAGACAAACGAAAAGCGCACCTACCATTTCAAGCAGGTGCGCTATGTACTCTGAACAGCGTCTCTTTTTTAGCGTTTGCCGTACATCTCTTCGTAGTACTTCTCATACTCACCGGAGGTGATGTTGTCCATCCAAGCCTGATGGTCAAGATACCAACGGATGGTACGCTCAATCCCCTCTTCAAACTGCAACGAAGGTTCCCATCCGAGATCGCGCTGCAACTTACGCGAGTCGATAGCATAACGCAAGTCGTGCCCGGCACGGTCGGTCACATAGGTAATCAGAGAATTGTCCTCACCCGGTGTACGACCCAACAGACGATCCACCGTCTCAATGAGCAGGTGGATGATGTCAATGTTCTTCCACTCGTTGAAGCCGCCTATGTTGTAAGTCTCGGCGACTTTGCCCTCGTGGAAAATCAGGTCAATGGCACGGGCATGGTCTTCCACATAGAGCCAGTCGCGCACATTCTCGCCCTTGCCATAGACGGGCAGCGGTTTGCGGTGACGGATATTGTGGATGAAGAGCGGAATCAACTTCTCGGGGAACTGGTAGGGACCATAGTTATTGGAGCAGTTGGTCACGATGGTGGGCATACCGTAGGTGTCGTGGAAAGCGCGAACAAAGTGGTCACTACTTGCCTTGGAAGCCGAGTAGGGACTATGAGGCATATACTTCAAATCCTCTGTGAAGAACCGTTCGCCGTAGGCATGGTGGTGAGCCGACGAAGCCTTGGTGGTAAACGGCGACTCGATACCTTCCGGGTGGGTCAGTTCCAGCGCACCATATACCTCATCGGTGGAGATATGGTAGAACCGCTTACCCTCGTATTGCTCGGGCAGGGACTCCCAATAGAGTTTAGCGGCTTGCAGCATGCTCAGGGTACCCATCACGTTTGTTTGAGCAAAGGTGAAGGGGTCTTTGATGCTGCGGTCCACATGACTTTCGGCTGCAAGGTGGATAACGCCTGTTACCTTCTCCTCCTGCATAAGGCGGTAGATAGTAGGAAAGTCGCAAATATTGGCTTTCACGAAGCGGTAATTAGGTTTGTCCTCAATGTCTTTGAGGTTAGCCAAGTTGCCGGCATAGGTCAAACAGTCCACGTTGATGATTTTGTACTGCGGGTATTTATTTACCAGCAGACGTACCACATGGCTGCCGATAAATCCTGCTCCGCCGGTGACGATAATGGTTTGCATAGTTGGGGAGTTGAAAGATTAACGATTATTCAAAACGGGTGTTGCGCATGTCGCCGCTCTTTAGCAGTTCCTCGTGCATGGCGAAAGCCAACGAGAGGTTGTGCGGTGTGTGCGCTTTCTTGCAATGGGCAAGATAGTCGCGCAGCATGGGGCGATAGATGGGGTTGGCGCAGTTCTCGATGATGGTCTCTGCACGCTGAATGGGGCTCTTGCCGCGCAGGTCGGCTATACCTTGTTCGGTGATGAGGATCTTGACACTATGCTCCGAGTGATCGACATGGCTAACCATAGGCACAATGCTGGAGATGGCTCCGTCTTTGGCTACGGAAGGCGTGGTGTAGATAGATACGTAGGCATTGCGGGTGAAGTCTCCGCTGCCGCCTATACCATTCATCATCTTGGTGCCGCAGATGTGCGTAGAGTTGATGTTGCCGTAGATGTCTGCCTCGATGGCGGTATTGATGGTAATCAGACCCAAGCGGCGTGCCACCTCGGGGTTGTTGCTGATTTCTTGCGGACGAAGCACAATCTTGTCGCGGAAGAACTCCATGTGCGAATCTATGTCTTCCAGCAACTGGGCTCCGATGGTGAGCGAGCAACCGGAAGCAAACTTAATCTTTCCCTCACGCATAAGGCCGATGACGGCATCTTGAATGACTTCGGTGTACATCTCGAAGGGTGGTATATGCTCATTCTCACCCAGTGCGCCCAACACGGCGTTCGCCACATTACCTACACCCGACTGGATGGGTAGGAACGACTGTGGGATGCGACCGGCTTTCATCTCCGTTTCCAAGAACAATGCCACATTGGCACCGATGCGCTCGGTGGTCTCGTCAAGCGGAGTGAACTTGCCCACTTCGTTGACGCGGTTGGTCTTGACCACAGCCACCAGTTTCTCACGCGGAATGGTCACGCAGTCGGTTCCGATACGGTCGGAGACATGATAGATGGGAATCTCGCGACGAACAGGCGGGTCGGCTGGTTCATAGATGTCGTGCAGGCCGCGCATGACGGGCGGCATGGCCTCGTTGAGCTCCACAATTACCTTGTCTGCCAAGCGGCAGAAAGTGGGTACATTGCCCACACCGGCGGTCGGTACAATCTCGATTGTATCGCCTTTCTCAACCAACTGACACGACTCAACAATAGCCACATCGGGTTTGGGCAAGAAACCATAACGAAGGTCTTGAGCCAGCTCGGAGAGGTGCATGTCATAATAATGCGCACCTTGGGCATTCAATTCGGTACGCAGGTCTTTGTTCC
>CAMOHN010000026.1 GCA_946615455.1 uncultured Bacteroidales bacterium | reverse complement strand
GGTTGATATATAAAATTGATATTCAAGGCAACAGTTGCACCATTGATATGACCTTGACCGCGCCTGGATGTCCGGCTGCCGATTTCCTGGTGGAAGATGTTCGACAGAAAGTGTCAAGCATAGAGGGAATAGACGAGGTGCAAGTCAATCTGGTCTTTGAACCCGAATGGACCAAAGACCGTATGTCTGAAGAAGCCAAATTGGAATTGGGTTTCCTATGATTTATTTCCTTAGCGATGCACACCTTGGCTCACGGGTCATAGCCGACCCCGAAGGGCATGTGGACCGTCTCAGCCGGCTGCTGCGACAGATGGGTACGGATGCCACGCACATCTTCCTGCTGGGTGACATTTTTGACTTTTGGTACGAATATCTGTTCGAACCCCATCGGTGGCTTCATGCCGACGGGACATGGCACATGCCTCGCTCTAAACAGCTCTATCTGCCGCTCATGCAAACACTCCGAACACTGACTGACGGGGGAGTAGAAGTACATTTCTTCATTGGCAATCACGACATCTGGACCTTTGGCGACCTTGCCCGCAACACCGGCATTCGCGTGCACCGGCAGCCCGAAGCGTTCACCCTTGACGGCAAACGCATCTTCATGGCACACGGCGATGGCATCGTGCCGAGCGACTTCATGCAACGCCTGCCGACTGAACTGCAAGTCAAGATACGCCGTTTCATGCGGCTGCGCGCTTTTTTTCACCACCCTGTACCACAATTCCTCTTCCGCCTGCTGCCGCCAGCCTTGGGCGATGCCTTCGGCTATGAGTGGGCACGACGAAGCCGACTCAAAGAAATCCGCCGCCCTTGTCCATACAAGGGCGAAAAGAACGAAGAACTGGTACAATGGGCAAAAGAACACCCCGAGTATGACTACTGCGTGTTCGGACACCGGCATATCCGCTTGGATCTGGAACTTGGCAACAACCGCCGCGTCCTCATTCTCGGAGACTTTTTTCAACAATTCACCTACGCTGTCCTGCATAACGGACAACTGCAAATATGTCAGCACACACTATGAACACACGACAAGAACAACTGCAAGCCTTTGACCGTCTGCTCACCGTCATGGACGAACTGCGAGAACGCTGCCCTTGGGACCGCAAACAGACCTTTGAGAGCCTTCGCCAAAATACCATCGAAGAAGCCAACGAGCTGAGCGTAGCCATACTGCGCCACGACATGGACGAGATAAGCAAAGAACTGGGCGACGTGCTGCTGCACATCGTCTTCTATGCCAAGATGGGCAGCGAGCAACAGGCTTTCGACATCGGCGATGTGTGCAACCGCCTATGCGACAAGCTCATCTTCCGCCACCCACATGTCTATGGAACCGAAGCCGCAGCCAATGCCGAAGAGGTGTCACAACTGTGGGAAAAAGTCAAACTCAAAGAGAAAGACGGCAACCACACTGTGCTGGGTGGCCTACCCGACTCGCTGCCATCACTCATCAAAGCCTATCGCATACAAGACAAAGTTGCCAATGTGGGCTTTGACTGGGAAAAGAAAGAAGATGTGTGGGACAAAGTCAAAGAAGAAATAGCCGAACTGGAAGCCGAGATGCGCACAGCCGTGCCACAAGGTGAGAACCCCGATGAAGCACAAAAGCAAGCCCTCGAAAACGAATTGGGCGACCTGCTCTTTGCACTCATCAACATGGCACGCCTCTATCACCTCAAACCGGACAACGCTCTGGAAAAAACCAACCAGAAATTCATCCGCCGTTTCAACTTTATCGAACAGACGGCACAACAACAAGGACGAACGCTCGCACAAATGACGTTGGACGAGATGGAAACGCTCTGGCAACAAGCCAAACAGACAGAAAAACAAGCCTAACCGACCGGCTCAGTCAGTCACCGTAAAGCGCAGATAGGCAGTCACGGGAGAATACTGCGAGTCGGTAACCACCTTGAAGGTCACCGTCGCCGAACCCGCCTTCAATGCCCGCACATAGATAGGAAAACCTATTGACTCCCAGCCCGACTTGAACACAAACTGCCCCTTGCTTATATCCGATTGAGAAGACAGTGTCTGCTGTACACTCTCATTCAACTGACAGCGAACCGACAGCACGGCAGGCGCATCCGAAGCGATAGTGGCCGAAACCAACTGATTGGTCAACGCACCGAACAAAACCGCCATCACGACCGAATCACCAACAGCAATAGGCTGAACAGCAAATACATTGGTACTGTTTTCTACTGCCGTGACGGTCAGCGTATCCTGACCACCCGTGATGGTATCACCCGAAAAGGTCGGGTTCAGTATCAGTCCTGAACGAGAGATATATGGGGTGGAATCGTTCACCAGCGTGCGGTTGCAAGCAGTAAAACACAACCCCGATAAGAAAAGTAAAAACAATGCAAAAAAAGAGAAACGCTTCATACAGAAAGACGAATGAGGTCTGAAAAAATGAAGTGCGGCATATAGGACTCGAACCTACACTCTTTCGAACCAGATCCTAAGTCTGGCGCGTCTACCAATTCCGCCAATGCCGCAGCAGAAAGACTCTTTCAACGCCGCAAAAGTACAGTCTATTTCATAATTCACAAAAAAAATCCCTAAAAAACACATTTTCTCACTCCAAAACAGCCACAATGACACCTACTTATTATCATACCTTTGCCAACGGCATTCAGCTGGTTCATCGCCATACCGACTCAGCAGTGGCCTACGCAGGCATCATGGTCGGAGCCGGCACACGCGACGAACAGAGTCGGCTGAATGGTATGGCACACTACATCGAACACTGTGTGTTCAAAGGCGCACAAACGCTCAGAAACCATCACTGGGCACCGCTGACAGCCCAACAAATCATTCACAGGATTGAAGATGTGGGCGGCGAGATAAACGCTTATACCACCAAAGAAGAGACCGTCTATTATGCCGCCACACCCAACACTTTCCTCGGTCGGACACTACATCTGCTCTTGGACATGGTCTTTCACCCCACCTTTCCCAAAGAAGAGACCGACAAAGAACTGGGAGTCATCCTTGACGAGATAGAGAGCTACAACGACAGCCCGTCTGAACTTATCTACGACGATTTTGAACATCTGCTCTTTGATGGCAACACACTGGGATTACCCATTTTAGGGACACGCCCGTCACTGCGCACCATCAGCCGCACTGCACGCCATCCGCTCACTTTTATGCATCACCACTACCGCCCCGAGCGCATGGTCGTCTTCACACAGAGTCGAACCCCTTTTCTGCGCATTGTTCAACTGCTCGACAACCTGTTCCAGACCAATGAACCGAACTATCAACCACTCATTCGCAACAGCATACCCAACAAGCGAATCACACCCCAACCGCCACAACAACACACTGCTGCTTACACTAAACATACCCATCAAGTCCACATCATGCTTGGTGGCTATGCCTTCCCCTTGGGACACCCCTGCCAACTGCCTCTGTACCTAATCAACCATATACTTGGCGGCGGAGCACTATCCTCACGACTTAACATGAGCCTGCGCGAACAATCCGGATTGGTTTATACGGTCGAGTCACAATACACACCACTGAGCGACACCGGCTATTGGAATGTTTACCTCGCCACCGAGCCGCAACACAAAGACCGGTGTATCGAACTGGTTCACAAAGAGCTGCTCACACTCATGAACGACCCGCTGAGCACCATCCAACTACACCGCGCACTGCAACAACTGCACGGACAAATGGCCATTGCCGCCGAAAACAACGAAAACAACGCCCTCACCATGGCCAAACAAATGCTCTACTACGGCATGTCCGAGCCGTGGCAACAGACCTACGAACGGCTGTTGCAACTCACACCCTTGGACCTGACCGACACAGCACGACAAGTCTTTCAACCCGACCAACAATACATGCTCTGCTACGAATGAGTGAAAACAAAATCAATATGAAAACCAAAAAAAACTAAAAAAATCAAAGACAATACTTGTTAGCACAAAACAAAAAGCATACTTTTGCGCGCTTTTTGTTCCGAAAAACGCAAAAAACATTACAAATAAATAAATAAACATGAAAAAGGTAGTTACACTATGGGTGCTGAGTTTGCTCTCTGTGGGGTTGTTTGCCCAACAGCGTGAAATCAGCGGTGTAGTCGTGGACGAGAAAGGAGAGTCAATCATCGGTGCAAGCATACTGGTGAAGGGCACCACTCAAGGTACGATTACAGACTATGATGGTCAGTTTGTACTGTCGGTGAACAAAGACGACAAAACGCTTGTCGTCAGCTATGTGGGGATGCAAACGCAAGAAATTGCCATCACAAGCAACAACCTGCGCATTGTTATGCATGAGAATTCGGAAGTCATTCAGGAAGTGGTCGTTACCGGTTACGGCAACGTCACTAAAGGTAGTTTCGCCGGTTCTGCGCAAGCGGTTAATGCCGAGACAATCGAAAAGAAAACTCCTTCCGAGATATCCAAAGCCCTTGCAGGTGAGGTGGCTGGTGTACAGGTCATCAACACCAGCGGCCAGCCCGGTACCAACGCCAGCATTCGCATCCGCGGTATAGGTTCGGTCAACGCCTCCGTAGCACCTCTTTATATTGTGGACGGTGTGACCTACAATGGCGACATCTCCGCCATCGATCCGGGTGACATTGCCTCTACCACCGTGCTCAAAGACGCCACCGCCACTTCGTTGTATGGTAGCCGCGGTGCCAATGGTGTGATTGTCATCACTACCAAGAAAGGTAAACAAGACGAAGATGCCAAAATTGACGTGGAAGTGACCTATGGTGCCAACATGCACCTGCTGCCCATGTACGATGTCATCTCCGACCCGCAAGAATATGTAGAAATGGCATGGCAAAGCCTATATAACAACCTTAACTTCGATGGCAAACAGGCCAACGACAATCTGTTCTCTGCCAAAGGTCTGCCTGAGATCTATAACCTATGGGTGGACGAAAACGATGTGACCGTTCCCGGCAACCTGCTCATAGACGAGAACACCGGTAAATTCTGGCGTACAGGAGTCTATCTGAGAGACTGCTACAAGAACATGCCTTCGTGGAAAGATGCAATTTTCCGTACCGGACAAAAAGCCAATACCACGGTTCGTGTCTCCGGCGGTAACAGCAAAGTGTCCTACTTTACCTCGTTCAGTTATCTGAAGGACGAAGGTTACTATATCGGCTCGGACTACGACCGCTTCACCACCCGCAGCAATGTGGATTTCCAAGCCAAAAAATGGCTGAAAGGTTCGGTTAGTCTGGCATACACATACAGCAACCTCAACAACCCCGGCCAAGGCGGCAATATGAACAACGGTTTTGCCTATGTCAATGGTATTCCGCCTATCTATCCGGTCTATCTGTACAACGCTGACGGCACCATCGCCATCGACCCCAAAACGGGCAACTATGCTTACGACTATGGTATGTTCGAGGGCTTCGGTCGTGGTTTCGGTTCGAACATCAATCCCGCCGGCTCACTTCGTTATGACCGATCTCACACCCGCCAACACCAAGTGACGGTAAACGGTATGTTGGAATTCAAGTTCTACAAAGACCTTAAGTTGGAAGTGACTGCCGGTACACAATACCTCGGCGTGAACGAAGCCGACCTGACCAACCCTTACTATGGCGATGCACAGAACATCGGTCGTATTTCCAAAGGGCAACAGAACTATGTTTTCTTCGAAACCAAGCAACTGCTTAAGTACAATAAGATCATTGGCGACCACACCATCGATGCCTTGTTAGGTCACGAAATGTCCTTCACCCGCAACCAGACCATGTCCGGTGGCATGAACTACATAGCCGACCCCAACAGCCTGGAGTGGAGTAATGGTATTCAGATGTCCTACCTCTCATCCGGAACCAGCGAAACGGCTTTGCAGTCCGTTCTGGCACAGGCCAACTATATCTATGGAGAGCGATACATGCTGACGGCTAACTACCGCGCTGACGGTTCGTCCAAGTTCGCCAAGGGCAAACGCTGGGGACACTTCGGCTCGGTCGGTGCAGGCTGGATCTTCACCAACGAACAATTTGCACAACCCATCACCGATTGGATTCGTGACGGTAAACTCCGCTTCTCGTGGGGCGTGCTGGGTAACCAAGGAATTGGTTCGGACTTGTTCCAAGACCACTATAGCATTGAGTATGTGGAAGGACAAATCGGCTACGTATGGAACTACAAAGGTGCTCCCGACCTGACTTGGGAACGCACACAGACGGTGGACCTCGGTTTGGAATTCTCAATAAAGAAATATGTTGACCTCGAGTTGGACTATTTCTGGAAACTGACCGACAACATGCTTATGCCACGCTATCAAGCCACCTCTATGGGTTACTCTTACGTCTATATCAATGGCGGCAAGATGACCAACCAAGGTGTTGAGTTCCAAGCCAATGTGCATGCACTGGATATGCGCAACATCAAGATTGATGTCCGCTTGAACGGTGGTCACTACCACAACAACATCGAGGAGTTGCCCCGCAATATTGACGACAACAGCGAGATGACCGTCAACGGTGGCATGGTAGTAGGTCACTCCATGTACGATTGGAAACTGCCCACCTATGTCGGTGTGAACAAGAGCAATGGTAAGGCAGAGTATCTCGGTTACTACGACGCGCGTTACGGTGCGTTCGGTACTACCAAGAACGCCGACCAGATTACCGAAGAGGACATGCAAAAGTCCAAGACGGGTTATATCGACAACTACATCACCGATGTATATCAATATCGCCTCAAACACCCCGATGCCGACATCCGCACCGTTGTAACCGACGATGCTGCCTACATCGGACAAGACTATATCGGCAAGTCGGCTGAACCGGGTCTGGATGGCGGTTTCGGCGTGGATGTTGAAGCCTATGGCGTAACACTCAATGTGATGTGCTCCTATCGTATCGGCGGTTGGGCATACGACAACACCTATGCAGCCTTGATGGGCAACGAGAAAGTGGGTAATCACAACTGGCACATCGACATGCGCAATGCTTGGACACCCACCAACACCAACACCGACATTCCTCGTCTGAACAACGGTACCGACACATACTCCAACACGGCTTCTACACGCTTCTTGACCAGCAACTCGTTCTTGAGCCTGAACAATATACGCTTGGGCTACAAGTTCCAAAAGAAACTGATTGAGAAAATCAAACTCAGCCGCTTGGAACTCTATTTGCAAGCTGACAACCTCGCCATTGCTTCTGCACGTCGCGGTTATAACCCGACCGTCAGTGCCTCGGGTACGTCCGATTCGTATCAGTACACTCCGCTCAGCACCATCATAGGTGGTATCAAGATTCAATTCTAATCGAGCAGGGAGATTTTATAATCAATATTTAGGAATTGAAAGGAAATACAATATGAAAAAGAGTCTTATTCTAACCGTTGCAGCCTTGGCATTCACTCTCACCGCCTGCGATGATTTCCTTGAGCGTTACCCCGAAGGCGGCACCATCCGTCAGGATCAGTACGAAAAGCTGGACAACCAATTGGAAGGTTCTATCCGTGGTCTTTACACCAAGATCTACACCATGGGCGGTTCGGCTCACGATGAGTTCGGCAAACGCAGTATTGACCTGTGGGGCGATATGGTATGCAGCGACATAGCACTGACCAACAAAACCTACGGCTGGCTCTACACGGACGAGCAGATGCTCACCATCAATCGTACCGGAACCATCTGGGGACATTATTATAGCCAACTCCACAACATCAATACCACCATTTTCGCTTCGCACAACACCGAATTCGGACAGAAATTCGTCGTTCGTGATGCCAATGGCGTAGTAATAGGCTATAATTGGCCATCAGAGAATACCGAGATCCAATATTCGGACATGGACTATGATAATGCCATGTACTACGCACAAGTCATTGGTCTGCGCGGCTATATATATGCCCAGTTAGCCAAGTTCTATACACCCGTTCGCGAGAGTGATAAGTTCCTTGCTGACGGCATCGAGGACTTTGACTGCTGCCCCATTTATACCGAAGCTAACATGGACAGCCCTCAACCTCTGTCCACCTCGGAACAAGTTTATAATCGTGCTTTTGAGGACCTTAGTAACGCCATTCGAGTATATGAGGAGTTTGATGCAGCATTCAACACCACGTTCAGTCGCAGCAGTAAACTGATTATTGACCACGATGTATTGTGTGGCATACTCACAATGGCTTACCTGAACGAATGCGTTTATCGCTCGGGCGACCAATACAAGACCCACGTGCGCAATGCGCTGAAAAATGCCGAAAAAGTGATTAATAGCAACAAGTATAAACTGCTCACCAACGACAAAATGCTCACCGACGGTTTCAACAGCGTCAGCAGCGAGAGTTGGATATGGGGACAGCAAGTGACCATTGAAACCAGCGGAGGTCTGAAGAGCTGGTTCGGACAGGTGGACATCCATTCCTACTCCTATGCTTGGGCAGGTGACACCAAGGTGATTGACGGTGAGTTGCGTGACCAGATTCCGGCATGGGACAAACGTCGTCTGTGGTTCAACGATGGCAAATTAGACAGCAAATACAAAGATTGTCCTGACGGCAAGTTCTTCTCGGCACAGAGTCCCCACTCAACCGATGCTGACGACATTGACCGTGACTGGCTCAGCGACAATGTCTTCATGCGTATCGAAGCGTTGTATCTTGCCGCAGCCGAAGCAGCATGGCGTTTAGATAGCCTTACGGTTGCAGCCAATTATATCAAACAAATCACCGACGAGCGTATCAACAAGGACTATTTCCTTTGGAATTCCGAATACACCGCCTATACCGATGGGCTGACTACCTCGGCTGCCATCAAAGACGCTCTCATCTACAACTGGCGCATCGAGATGTGGGGTGAAGGGTATGGTTTGGAGACGTTCCGCCGATTTGGAGAAGCACGCAAACGCGGAAATAACCACGACTATGCGAAAGGTATAGCCATCGAGCCCAAAGACAGCTACTACAACATGAACATTCCTTCGTCTGAAAGCACATACAATCCGTATCTGCGCAATAAGGAATAAAACGAAGTGATAACAATGTGACATTCACAATCATAAACTCAACAAAAAAACAAACTCTTATGAAAAAAATGCTTTGCGGAGCCCTGATGCTCCTCACCGCTGCAACTGCATTTGTTGGTTGCAAAAAGGAAAAAAAGGTCATTGACACCTTGACGCTGAGCAAGACCGAACTGACCCTGGCAGTGGGTGCAAGCCAACGCTTGTCCGTATCTGCCAACGACAATTTGGAAGGTACCTATACATGGGCTTCTTCCGACGAAGAAGTGGCAACCGTTGACCGCAATGGTACCATCACCGCTCAGAATATCGGTACTGCCACCATCACCGTGACCGAAACTGCCACCAAAGTTGAAGCCACTTGCGCTGTAACCGTAGTTCGTGAATTGGAAACGATTCAATTCACACAAGCATCAATTTTATACTTTCATGGCACCGACGACCTTGCCACTTTGGACACCGTAGATAGCGTATGGTATTACACCAATGACAAAAAAGAAACAATCTATCTGCGCGGTTTCCTTATCAATGTGGAAATGGATATCTTCTCTGACGGATTCTATATCAATGACAATGGTATGTATGACGGCGCTTCCGTAGGTTACATGGTACAGATTCCCGGTAAAGACTGGTATGCTCCTAAGGGTCTGAACACTGACCGCGGCTGGGACAATGCTATTGCTTCTTCCACCGGTGTATGGTCAACCGATTATGAAGAGACTAAGAGCAAATCGCTGGTAGGTGGCTATCTGGATAACGAAACCGGTGCTATTGAACACATGGGTGCTGCCATTGCCTATGCTAACCAAGATAAGTGGGATATGTACGGTCAAGAACTGGCTATTGCTGACACCATGGCTTTCAAAGGAGCCAAACTTTGGAAGAATGAATACAACGCCGAAGCCAAAGGCTATGTTACTTCATGGATGCCTACTGCCA
>CAMOHN010000025.1 GCA_946615455.1 uncultured Bacteroidales bacterium | reverse complement strand
CCATCGTCCATGGTGGTCATGTCCACACATTGGGCATGCAGTCCCCAACTCATCCCCATCACACCGAGAGCCAGCAACGCTCTTCGCAAACTACACTTGGTTATCATTGTTGTAATCCCTTATATTTGTTTCAACATCAATAAGCAATCCACTTCATTGTTTCTTCCGTTCCTTCTTCGCCAATGAAACGCAAGATGAACGAGCCCTTGGCGGGCAACTGTATTTCGGTTGTGCCGTACTTGTCACCGAACCAACCCTGTTGCAGTGCCAGACCGGCAGGAGAATAGACTATGTATTGTCCCGACATGTCGGTTGTGACCTTGACGCGTTGGCGGTCGTTCTGAGCTGCGGACAGATCAATTGTCGCTTTTTTCTCCGGTGCGGCAGGAGCATAAGGTGTCGGACGTTTGAGGCAGGTGCAGAAAGTCTTACCGTCGTCCATACGGGTGAGAGCAGCCCAATAGTCTGCCTCGGTATTCAAGCCACCGGGCTGATAGATGTAAGTCTGGTAAGGACTGCCCGTAGCAATGGGCATACCTGCCTGATACCACTGAATAGCGGAGAAATAGTAACCGCCATTATAGTTCTGGTTGTAGAGAGCCAATACATCGTTCCATCGTTGTTGGATGAGCCATGAGGGATAGCGCACTTCGATGACTTGCGTCATGACAGTATCCACGCCGTTGCTTTGATGAACACGCAAGGTCATCAGGTATTGGTCGGGACGGACATATTGTGTGCCGGAAGCAACCGGCATGGGAATAAAGATGCGATTGGTGTATTGAATAGGCTGACCTGTTAGGTTATTGAACCCATGCATCAGCGCTTCGTCACTAAAGGTGACATCATACGATTTGGCTGAACCTGATGTGTATTCGTAGGCTATTTCTATGTTTTGCGCATCAGCGCACACATATTCGGGGAATGTAAAGGTAGAGTGGCAGGCACATTTATTATCAATTGGAACCGAAAGTTTCGTGGCTCCCATACCAGTTGCCGACTTGAGTTCGCACACGAGGTCAGTATGTTCACTGCCATCACCAAAAGTATATGTGCAAGTTTGTGCAGTGGAAAGGGTTACACCGGGGTTAGAAGAGGTGTACCAGCGGTAAGCGAAGCCTTCGGGTGCCGAATAGGTGACCGTGGCAGGGTCGCAAGTCTCTCCCTCTTTTTGCAATACAGCCTGTGTGCAAGCCAAAGAGGAATAGATACGAGCCATGTGGTGGTCGGCACAGAAATCAGGATAGGTATCGTAACCGCCTTGAACCTGCGGGTTATAAACTTGCTGCCAACCTTTCATAGCGCAATCATAGTATTCAACCCATATCCGTACGGTGTATCCGATGCAAGCACGCAGGTCTAAACCAACAGTGGACCAGTCCTTTTTGAGTATGATCATATTACGAACCATGTTTCCGGTGGTAGCATCATAAAGCGGGACATTATTCAGTTGAGTCCACCCTGTTGCCACAGTACACTGCTGCCATCCCAGTGTTCCTGTCGGCGCTTTATATGCGTGCATAACTACTGTCGGTTCTTGAATATTGTCCTGATTATTATCAAAGACCGACACGTAGAACTGTACCCAAGGTTGAGAGTAAGCCCATGCTTCCTGGTCAAGTATCTCATGGGAGGGATATTCGAGCATCGTTGCATAGTCTAACAAGGCTATAGCATTGTCAGCAGTTACATTAAACTGGTAGCACATTCTTGCACCTTGCGCGGTTTGTAATTGCTGGTCTGTATCTTCATATCGTTTTGAGCCCATGCGCACAGAAGCAGAGCGGTTGGCGGGTATGGCAAGAAAGCCTGCACTGGGGTCCGTCTCGGCTTTATTGGTTCGTTTAGAAACACGCTCTTCACCATAGGGAGCGTATTCCTTCCAACCATAGTAGGCAGTGTATTGGTCAACTTGTTGAACAACATCAAAATCCACATAAGTCTGCATAATGGAACAGGCGGAGTTGCCTATCATTTCGACTGTTGTACGCGTCCCCTCTTGGGCATATAGAGAAAATGAAAAAACCAGGAACAAGCAAACCGAAAGGAGTTGTTTGCAGATTAGACTCATGTGCTTCATCGCGATAGTATTTCTGTTTTTCGGCGGCAAAAGTATGTTTTTTTCGTTTAATAAACTACTTTTTGTATTTTTTTATCCATTTTTTAGTCAAACAGCGTCCGATTTACCATTTTTTCCGCACAAAAATCGGACATTTTTGCACTTTCTGTCAAATTACACTATTTTTGCCGCGCTTTTAGTTATGCATGGAACAAGACAAGATTATATTCAGAAGTTTTGGTAGCGGCAGCAGTGGGAATAGTTATTTTTTAGGCACACGCAAAGAAGGCATATTGATTGACGCAGGTGTATCGGCGCGAACCATACATCGGCACTTGCGTGCCATCGGTGTGGAGATGAAGGATATACTGGGTGTGTTTGTTACGCACGACCATGCCGACCACATCCGCTCGGTGGGGACACTGGGTGAGCGGGCGCATATCCCTATCTACACTACGGAATTGATTCACGAGGGGATAGACCGCAACTATGGTTTGCGCGAAAAGCTGCGTACCTCGCGCCGGTATTTTGAGAAAGGTGTGCCGTTCATGTTTCACGACATGGAGATTAACACCTTTGGTATCAGCCATGATTCGACTGATTGTTTAGGCTATAAGATACGGCTGGGCGGTCAGTGCTTTGTGCTGATAACCGATTGTGGCGAGCCGAATGCAGAAATGGAGCAGGCTGTGCGCGATGCCAATCACCTGGTCATTGAAGCCAATCACGACGAGCAGATGTTGCTTAAAGGTTCTTACCCTACCTATTTGAAGCAACGTATTCTCTCCCCTCGCGGGCATCAGAGCAACCAGACTTGTGCCCGTGTGCTGGCAGACAATTTTCATGAGGGGTTGCGCAATGTGTTTCTCTGCCACTTGTCGGAGGAGAACAACGACCCCGAGCTGGCTTACCGCGTCATAGCCGAAGCCACGGCTCAAGCCGGGTGGATAGCAGGTCAGGACTATTTTTTGAAAGTCTTGGACCGCACCACGGTCAGCCCCATTTATATCTTGGACAACGCTCCTATTGCAGGGAGTAACCATCAAAATCAACCTCAACAACAACAATTATGGAACGATTAGTCATCATCCCCACTTACAACGAGAAAGAGAACATCGAAGCCATCATCCGTGCGGTGATGGGTTTGCCCGAGCAGTTTGATGTATTGGTCATTGACGACGGTTCGCCTGACGGCACCGCCGCAATAGTCAAACAGTTGATACAAACGGAGTTTGCCAACCGGTTGTTTATTGTTGAGCGGGAGGGCAAGTTAGGTCTTGGCACTGCCTATATACGGGGCTTTCATTGGGGTATTGAGCATGGTTATGACTACATCTTTGAGATGGATGCCGACTTCAGTCACAACCCAAACGATCTAATAAAACTCTACCATGCGTTGAGCGATGAGGGTGCCGATGTAGCCATAGGCAGCCGGTATGTGAGCGGTGTGAATGTGGTCAATTGGCCTATGGGACGGGTGTTGATGAGTTATTTTGCGTCCAAGTATGTGCGCACGGTGTTGGGTATTCCCGTGCACGACACGACAGCGGGTTTTGTAGGCTACCGCCGTGAGGTATTGGAGACCATTGAGTTGGATAAGATCCGCTTCAAGGGCTATGCTTTCCAAATTGAAATGAAGTTCACCGCCTACCAGTGTGGATTCACCATCAAGGAAGTTCCCATCGTTTTTGTCAATCGTGTGCTGGGTACCAGCAAGATGTCGGGCGGCATCTTCTCGGAAGCCTTGCTGGGTGTACTGCGTCTGAAATGGAGTTCGTGGTTTCGCAAGTATAACAAAAAGAAATAGGAGAACAGGTACATGCGTCATGTCTTGCCCTTGTGTGGAATAGTGTGGATATTGTGCTTGGCCGGTTGCCGCCATACGGCACAAGACGGAGCTGTCACCGGCGAAGCGGAACAGCTGTCGGCACCTGTATATGTGCATGGTATAGCTATTGACTCGTTTGATGTGGATACGCTGCAAGTAGGTCGTGGCGAGACTTTAGGGGGGATACTGACCCGTGCGGGTGCCACCCAGCAACAGGTGCACATGGTCAGCCGATTGGACAAGGAACATTTTGATGTTCGTTCCATCCGTCAAGGCAAGCCTTACTTGACCTTCACGAGGCTGGATAGTACGGGCATGGAGCGGTTACACTATTTGGTTTATGAGGCTTCGCTGCGCGATACGTATATCTTCCGCTTTTCGGATAGTGTGTCGGTGATGCATGAGCAAAAACCCATGCGGACTGAGACCAAGACCGCTCATGCCGTCATTGAGAGCAGTCTGTGGAATGCCCTGAGCAGTCAGGATTTGCCTGTAGAATTGGCTTTGGAACTGAGCGAGATTTATGCATGGACGATCGACTTTTTCGGGCTGCAGAAAGGTGACAGCATTCGCGTTTATTATGACGAGCAGTATGTTGATTCGACCCGCATTGGCATTGGGCGCATCCATGCCGCTAATTTTTATCACGGTCGTCGTTGGCAGGATGCTTACTGGTATGAAGGCGGTGTGAGCGGCTATTTCGACTACGAAGGTAAAAGCTTGAGGAAAGCTTTTTTGAAAGCCCCCTTGAACTACAAGCGGATATCCAGCCATTTCTCCTATGCCCGCAAGCACCCTATCCACAAGGTGGTTCGTCCGCACACGGGTGTGGACTATGCGGCTCCGACGGGTACACCGGTGGTGTCCATTGGCGATGGTGTGGTCACCTTTAAGGCCTACAAAGGCGGTGGCGGCAACACGGTCAAGATCCGTCATAACTCGGTCTATACGACCGCTTACCTGCACCTGAGCGGCTATGCCAAGGGTTTGGCTGTAGGTCAGCATGTCAGGCAAGGGCAGGTGATTGGCTATGTGGGTTCGACAGGCAGTGCCACCGGTCCGCACTTGGACTTCCGCGTATGGAAAGACGGCACCCCAATAGACCCGCTTAAGATGGTCAGTCCGCCTGTAGAGCCTGTACCAGCCGGAGAGAAAGAGGTGTTTGACCGTCAGGTGGAAGAAATGAAAAAACATCTGTAAGTATGAAGAACATAGCATTTATAATCAACCCCATATCGGGCACGCAAAACAAGCGCAAGTTACCCAAACTGATTGAGCAGACATTGGACAAAGAGCAGTGGCTTGCCAATATTGAGTTCACCGAGCGTGCGGGTCATGCTCGCGAGTTGGCGAGTCAGTATGCCAAGATGGGTTTTCATGCTGTGGTGGCCGTTGGCGGCGACGGCACGGTGAACGAGGTGGCATGCGGGCTGCGTGACACGGATACGGCAATGGGTATCATCCCTATGGGCAGCGGCAACGGTTTTGCTCGTCACTTGAACATCCCGATGCGCAGTGCCGGTGCCATAGAGATGCTCAATCACAGCGAGGTGATTGAGGCGGACTACGGGCTGGCCAACGATCGCGTGTTTGTCACCACCTGCGGCACGGGTTTTGACGCGTTGGTTGCCTATCAGTTTGCCACGGCAGGCAGTCGGGGTTTTCAGACCTATGTCAAGAAGATCATGCAGGATGTGCTGACCTACAAGCCCGAGACCTATCGCATAACTGACGGGAAGGACATTGACATTGAGCACAAGGCCTTTTTGCTCACCTTTGCCAATGCCAACCAGTGGGGCAACAAGGCCTATATAGCCCCTCATGCCAGCATACAAGACGGCAAGATGGACATCTGCATGCTGAGCAGCAGTGCCATATTGGGTGCGCCGGCACTGGCTGTGTCGCTGTTCACCAAGACCATTGACAAGAGCATGTTCATGGACACCTTGCAGGCGCGCGACATCACCTTGTATCGTGAGAGTGAGTCGCCTTTCCACATAGACGGCGACCCTGTGAGTATGCCCCGACAGATACGCATCCGCATGGTGGAGAACGGTCTGAAAGTGCTGGTTGCCAAACGATTTTAACCGCATTTAACAAACAAAACGACATGACCATCCACATCATCAACCGCAGCCACAATCCATTGCCTCGCTATGAGAGCGAGCAAGCCGCCGGCATGGACTTGCGCTGTTCGATAGCCGAAGCGGTGACGCTACAGCCTATGGAGCGGCGTCTTTTTCCCACGGGGCTGTATATCTCATTGCCAAAAGGTTATGAGGTTCAGATTCGTCCGCGCAGCGGGCTGAGTCTGAAAAAAGGTCTGACGGTGCTAAACAGTCCAGGAACCATCGATGCCGACTATCGCGGCGAAATAGGCATTATCCTGATTAACCTCAGTCAAGAGGCTCAGACCATTGAACCCGGTGAGCGTATTGCCCAGATGGTTATCGCCCGTCACGAACAGCCCGCACTGAAGCAGGTGGAAGTGTTGGACATGACCGAACGAGGAGAAGGCGGCTTTGGGCATAGTGGAGAGAAATAAGTGTTGAAACAAGAGATGAACCTATTGCATGTTAAACATATATTGCTGCTCGTGTTGCTGTTGTGCCTGCCCTGGCATGGCTATGCTAAGAAAAAGCCAGCTGCAGTCCAACTGACAGCAGAGGATCAGGCTCGCTTTCGTTATTATTTCTATGAGGCGGAGCGGCTGTACCTGAACGAGCAGTTTGCCGATGCGGCTCTGCTGTTCCGTTTCTGCCTGATGCTCAACGAGGAGGACCCGATGGTCAATCAGTTCATGGGCGACTTAGCCAATGCTTACCGTCTGTCGGCTTCGGCTCTACCCTACTATGAGCGTTCGTACCGCGCCGACCCAAAGAACGAGCGTATTTTGGAGCGGTTGGCATATACTTATACGGACACGGGTAACTACAAACAGGCACTGCGTATGTGCGACTTGCTGGATCAGCGTGACGGCTATGACATGAATGCAGCATGGCGGAGATATACCGTTCATTTGAAATGCGGGCATCCTAAGCAAGCACGCAAAGCATTGGAGGACTATTTGGCACTGGATCCGACCTACATGCCGTTCCTGCTGGCGCGGCTGACCCTGATGGAAACCTATGGCGCCAAGGAAAAAGACATGCTTGCTGCTTATGAGCAGATATTGTCCTTGGACGAGAACAACTATGTGGTGCAGAACAACTATGCCTATTTTCTTGCCACGCACAAAGGCGATCTCAAATTGGCGGAACAGTTGAGTTATAGCTCATTGCAAGCCGACCCCCGCAACCCCATATTCTTGGACACTTATGCATGGATTCTTTATCTGCAAGGTGAGAAACAACTGGCCACGCTCTACATCCGCCAAGCCGTGCAACTGAGCGAGCAAGGAGTGCCCGACGAAGTGAAACAACACTATCAAACCATCACCGGAACCGAATTATGAAACGCATTGTATATCTAATCTCAATCATTATTCTATTGGCATCATGCGCCACCACTCGTCGCACGCAGATTGTGGAAGAGCCGCATCACCGCACGGCGCAAGTGAAGCGCGCCATGGTGAGTCTGAGTACGGACAACGGGCAGCAAGCCACTGTAGGTTGCACCCTGCAGACGGTGTTTGACTCGGTGTGTGTGGTGTCGGTACAACCTTTGGCTGGTATGGAGGTGATGGCACTATATGCCACGCCGGAAAGCATAGTGGTGATAGACCGTATGCACCAACGCTATGCCGAGACCACCTATGCTGTGCTCAACAGCGTGCTGCAGCCCAAACTATATTACAAGGACATTGAGCGACTGACCGCCGGTTTGACTGAGGAAGGTGAAGAACAGGCGACAACGGGCAAGTTCACCATCAAGCGTCATCTGCAAGCGGGTAAGCGTGAAGCCGACCTAAGCATCACCTATCCGTCGGTGCAATATGACCAAGACATCACCGTTCGCGAACAACGACTGAACGGCTATAAGAAAACGGATATCCGCACACTCCTTAAGTCCATGCTATGAGACGCATACAATACATATTGCTGTTGCTTGTACTGACGCTACCCGTCATGGCTGACAAAGTGAAAGACCTGCAAAAAGAGCGTCAAAAGATTGAGCAGGAACTCAAACAGACCAACGAGATGCTTGCTCAAACCAAGCAGAACGAGCGTGCCACGATGAACAAACTGACGCTACTGAACAACAATATCAAGACGCGCAAGAAACTCATTCGCACCCTCAACAACGAAATTGCTGCCTTGGACAATAGTCTGCAAGATATCAATACCAAGCAACGGGATTTGGTCGAGCAGATGGATCGGCTCAAGCAAGACTATTCCCGCTTGGTGCGCGAGACGCACTATGCTGACATGCGCCGTTCGCCGTTGCTGTTCTTGTTGGCGGCAGACAATTTTCAGCAATTGGTACGTCGCATTGACTACATGCGTCGCTTTGCCCGCTACCGACAGGAACAGGTGGCAGCCATGCAGAGTCTTCAAAACGAGATGGACATACAAAGCCAGTTGTTGAGTGACCGCCGCAGCGAACAAGCCGCCGCACTGCAAGCCCAGCAACGCGAACAGCAGAACCTGACACGCGATGAACGCAAACAACAGGCGATGCTGAAGGACCTCAAGAAAAAGGAAAAACAACTGATAGCCCAACAAAAGAAGCAACAAAAGAAAGCCGACGAGTTGCAAAGGAAAATAGACCAACTCATACAGAAACAGACGACCACCACGCTCACCAAGGAGCAGCAGTTGCTGGCAGGCGGCTTTGAGGCCAACAAAGGACGGTTGCCATGGCCGGTGGAGAAAGGCTTCATCAGCGGTTATTTCGGTACACACCAGCACCCAGTCTATGAACATGTGACGGTGAATAACAAGGGCATCTACCTACAGACGACCGCCGGTAGTAAGGCAAGAGCCGTATTTGATGGCGAAGTGACCAGTTGTATTGTGCTGGGCAACACCTATGCTGTCATTGTACAACACGGCAACTACCGCACGGTCTATAGCAACCTCGGGCAACCGATAGTCAAAACAGGCGACAAGGTAAAAGCCAAACAGACTTTAGGTACCATTGTTTCAGACCCCACTAATGATAACAAAACCGAACTATACTTCCAAGTTTATAAGGATCGCACCTTGCTCAATCCGTCGGCATGGTTGACCAAATAAGAACTATACACTATGAGAATACGCATTGTTTGCCTTATTGGCATGTTTGCAGCCCTGGTGCTGACAGGCTGCAAGAGAGACAGTTGGTTGGACTGGAAAGCGCAAAACGCAGCATGGTTAGCGCAAAACAGGGACAAAGACAGCATTCAAACCACCTCAACGGGATTGCAATATAAGGTCATCCGCCAGGGCATACAAGGCACGCGCCCCGATGCTTTGAAGACCGTTCGGGTACGCTATAAGGGCAGCCTGATTACCGGTGCCGTATTTGAGCAGAGTGAAGATGCCACTTTTGCCGTATCGCAGGTGGTGGAAGGACTGCAAGAGGGACTCAAACGCATGCACAAGACGGGTATTTATGTGTTCTATATCCCGCAAGAATTAGCCTATGGCAGCAAAGAACAAGGCGACCGCAAGGGCAGCCAAAACTATATTCCTCCCTACTCGACATTGATATTTGAAATAGAGTTGTTAGATGTCTATTAAGCGACTTCTGTTTTTGCTGCTGGGGTTTAGCCTTATCGGTTGTGAAGACCGAATCAATGATGTGCCCTCTTATCCGGTCTATATGGACTTGGACTTGGTGGCGATGTATCCGCATTTTGTTCCGGACAACGGTTTTCAGACCATGGTCTTCACGCAAAAACGCTATGAACACGAACTGATTGGTTTTGCCGGTGTGCTGGTATGGATAGGCATGGACGGTCACTACTATGCAGCCGACTTGTGTTGTTCGCATTGTGTGAATCGCGAGCGACCTGTAGAGCCGGACGGCATATTTGCTGTCTGTCCTGAATGCGGCGAGGCATACGACCTCAGTTACGGTCTTGCCAATCCCACATGCGGGAAAGCCCAACATCCTCTTCGGCGCTTTGGCACGCGGTTGAGCGGCTCT
>CAMOHN010000024.1 GCA_946615455.1 uncultured Bacteroidales bacterium | reverse complement strand
GTCACCAATGACCGCCACCACATTGGGCAGGGTCTTTTTCTTGTCCGTCAGCATGGTATCGGCACGCTCAATGCCTAATGCCGCACTGATGCTGGTGCTGGCATGCCCCGAAACAAAAGCGTCGTACTCGCTTTCTTCCGGTGTGGGAAAAGGAGCTAAACCGCCGAATTGACGGTTGGTGTGGAAACGCTCGCGCCGACCCGTCAGTATCTTGTGGGCATAGGCCTGATGACCTACATCCCACACCACTTTGTCGGTCGGGGTATCGAACACATAATGCAGTGCCACAGTCAGTTCAATCGCACCTAACGAGGATGCTAAGTGCCCGGGATTGTGGCTCAACTCCTGTATGATAAAATCGCGCAACTCGTCACACACATCCGGCAATGCCTCGCGAGGCAGAGCCTTCAAATCGCGCGGACTGTTCAGTTGCGGCAGGTATCGGTAAACCATGGGATTGTTTTCGTCATTTTGTTTGGCGGGCAAAAATAGGGCAAGCCATTCACATGTGCAAGCCCGCAGCAATTATCTGTCAGAAAACGCCGTTTCTTTTGCTCTCACAGAAAAACAGCCGTACCTTTGCGCCCGATTCAAACGAACGATTTAGTGACTGTGGAACAAGCCTTTTTTTTCGATATGGACGGCACGCTGTTCGACTCGATGCCCAATCATGCCCGGGCATGGGAAACGGTGGCAGCGCGGCACGGACTGAACTTCCCCCAACTGACCTGTTACCAACAAGAAGGACGCACCGGCATGGACATCCTTCGCCAACTCTGTCAAGGCAAAAAAGACGATGCCGAACTATGGCAGATTTACGAAGAGAAGAGCCGCATGTTCCATGACATGGGCGAGCCGGATCCTATCAAGGGAGCCGACCGGTTGCTCACCTATCTTCAGCAGCGCGGTGACACTCAGATATGGATCGTGACGGGCAGTGCTCAACAAAGCCTCTTCGACCGGCTCGACCTCGCCTTTCCGGGTATCTTCACCCGTCAGCGAATGATTACCGCTCTGGACATAGAAAAAGGCAAACCCGCCCCTGATCCCTATCTGGCGGCGTGGCAAAAGTCGGGACTGAGCAAAGAGCAGTGCTTCGTGGTTGAGAACGCGCCGCTCGGTGTCCGTTCGGCCAAAGCCGCAGGGCTGATTACCTATGCGGTCAATACTGGTCCGCTGCCCGACAAAGACCTGCTCCGCGAAGGTGCCGACCATGTTTTCCGTGGTATGAACGAACTGTTGCTATTCTTACAGTCCCATTAGCTGCCGAAAATTCACATTCGCTTGTTATATTAACCAAAAACGCTGTATCTTTGCACCCGCTTTTTTGTCACCTCGACGGAAGCAAAAGAAAAACAACATTTTCAAACGATGAAAAAAGAAGACATAACTACGCCGCAACTGGTGGAAACCATTGTTGAAGGCATCCGCAACAAAAAAGGGCAACGCATCGTTGCCATCGACCTGAGGAGCATTCCTGAGGCTCCCGTTGAGTATATGGTCATTGCCGAAGGCGGCAGCACTACACAGGTGAATGCCATTGCCGACGAAGTGGACGACTATGTACGCTGCCAAACACACATACACCCCTTTGCCACCGACGGCAAAGAAAACAGCGAATGGGTGGCAATGGACTATGGCACGGTCTTTGTACATATCATGTTGCGCCACATGCGCGAGTATTATGACATAGAAAATCTTTGGAACGATGGCACAACAACCGAATACGCAGCCGACTAATCCGTTGGGGCAAGACCCCAACCAACCCAAACGCCGCCGGTGGAACTGGCTATACTTTGCCCTTTTCACCATCCTGCTGGTCACTTTCTTCTACCCCGGACAGGACAAAGGCATTGACAAAGAACTCAGTTACACCCAGTTCACCTCTTACATTGAGCAGAACATGGTGTCCAAAGTCTCTATTTACGAGGACAACCATGCCAAAGCCGTCATCGTCTCCGAGCACTATACCACGGTGTTCGGTACGCAGGAGAACGGCGAGCAACAACACGGCACCATCACCACCCTCATCCCAAGCGTCGAGGAGTTTGCCAAATACATGGAGTCAGCCAATGCCCGCCGCAAAGAGGCTGGCATGACCGCCATAGACATCACCTTCGAGAAATCGCGCGACATGTGGTATCTGGTCTTGGTCAACATCATCCCGTGGATCCTCATCTTCGTCTTTTTCTTCTTCATGACCCGTGGCATAGGCAACATGGGGGGCGGCATCTTCGGCGTAGGCAAAGCCAAAGCGCGCCTGTTCGACAAGGACCAGAAAGACAAAGTCACCTTTAAGGATGTAGCCGGTTTGGAAGGAGCCAAGCAAGAAGTAGAAGAGATAGTAGCCTTCTTGAAGAACCCCGAGAAATACACGAACCTGGGCGGCAAGATACCCAAGGGCGCACTGCTTGTTGGTCCTCCCGGGACGGGCAAGACACTGCTGGCCAAGGCCGTGGCAGGCGAAGCCGATGTCCCCTTCTTCTCCATGTCCGGCTCGGACTTTGTGGAGATGTTCGTGGGGGTGGGTGCCAGCCGTGTGCGAGACCTTTTCCGTCAGGCGAAAGAGAAAGCCCCCGCCATCATCTTCATCGACGAGATTGATGCCGTAGGTCGTGCACGAGGCAAGAGCGTGATGACCGGCGGCAACGACGAGCGCGAATCAACACTCAACCAGCTACTCACCGAGATGGACGGCTTTGGTACCAACTCGGGTGTCATCATCTTGGCTGCCACCAACCGCGCTGAGATTCTGGACCCTGCCCTATTGCGCGCCGGACGATTTGACCGCCAAATCCATGTTGAACTGCCCGACCTCAAAGAGCGCAAAGAGATCTTTGCCGTCCACATGCGCTCGCTCAAACTGGACGACTCGGTGGACCTGAATTTTCTTAGCAAACAGACGCCCGGATTCTCGGGTGCAGACATTGCCAATGTGTGCAACGAGGCAGCCTTGATAGCCGCACGGCACGACCACCCCACCATTGGTCGGCAGGACTTTATGGACGCGGTGGATCGCATTGTCGGCGGCTTGGAGCGCAAGAACAAGATCATGACCGAGGACGAAAAACGCTCCATCGCCTTCCACGAGGCAGGGCATGCCACCGTCAGCTGGCTACTGCGCTGGGCGAACCCGCTTGTCAAAGTGACCATTGTGCCGCGAGGCATGGCACTGGGGGCAGCTTGGTACCTGCCCGAAGAGCGACAACTGACCAACCGCGAACACATCCTGGACGAACTATGCGCCCTCTTAGGCGGACGAGCAGCCGAACAGGTGTTCCTTGACCAGACCTCTACCGGCGCTCTCAACGACCTTGAGCGTGCCACCAAGCAGGCCTATGCTATGGTCGCCTACTACGGCATGTCCGACCGACTGAAAGACATCAGTTTCTACGACTCAACCGGACGCTATGAATACAGCGTGACCAAACCATACAGCGAAAAGACCGCCGAGGTCATCGACTCCGAGTCTGCCGCCATCATCCAAGAGCAGATGCTCCGCGCCAAGCAGATTCTCAAAGAGCATGCCGAGCAGCATCACCAAATAGCCCAACTGCTCATCGAGCGTGAGGTCATCACCGCCGACGATGTGGAGCGCATACTCGGTCCGCGCCCGTGGCAAAGCCGTGGCGACGAACTGATGGCTGCCAACGAGCAACCTGACCAAACAAAACACACCGAAACAACCAACGAAAACCATACGAACAATGAAAACGAGAACATGGCTTAGTGTCGGGCTTGTCCTGACCGTCCTCAATCTGTCGGCACAAACCGCCGAACAGTTGCCCGTTGACAAAGATGTGCGCATCGGTCATCTGGACAACGGACTGACCTACTACATCCGTCACAACGAGCAGCCCAAACAACGCTGCGAGTTCCACATCGCACAGGCTGTCGGTGCCGTACTGGAAGAAGACAACCAGAATGGTCTGGCGCACTTTCTTGAGCACATGGCCTTCAACGGCACACAGCACTTTGCCGGCAAAGGCATCATCAACTACTTTGAGTCCATTGGTGTCAATTTCGGTGGCAACATCAATGCCTACACCTCGATTGACGAGACAGTCTATCGACTGAGCGATGTGCCCACCATCCGCGAGGGTATCATCGATTCGGCTCTGCTGGTCATGCACGACTGGGCATGCGGTCTGCTGCTTGAAGGGGATGAGATTGATGCCGAGCGTGGTGTCATCCGCGAAGAATGGCGCACCCGCAACTCGCCCGGTCGCAGACTATGGGCCAATCTCAACAAGATGAAATACCCGGGCACGCAATACGGCAAACGCGATGTCATCGGCGACACAGCCGTCATCAACAACTTCGAGTACGAAGCCCTGCGCTCCTATTACAAGCAGTGGTACGGACCGGACCTGCAGGCTATCATCGTGGTGGGCGACATCGATGTGGATCAAATAGAGCAGAAAATCAAAGACCTTTGGAAAGATGTCCCCGAGCGTGCCAACCGCGGCTACCGCCCCTTGCACACCGTGCCTTTCCAAACCGAAGCCCGCGCACTCATTGTTACCGACAAGGAAGCCCAATCCTCGGAGTTCGACATGGAGTTCCTGCACGAGCAACTGCCCGCCGACAAGGTCAATACCGAGTACGAATATCGTCTCAACCTTTGTCACTCGCTCATTCGCAGCATCGTCAACACCCGATTCTACGAACTATCGCAAGAGCCTGACGCACCCTTCACCGGCGGCGGAATAGGTTATGGCGAAGTAGTCAAACTGCGCGATGCCTTCCTGGCCAGCATTTACCCCAAAGAGGGACATGAGGCCGAATCCTATCAGATTCTGTTAGAGCAGCTGGAGAAGATGCGCCGCTACGGCTTCACCCAGTCCGAGCTCAACCGCGCCAAGACCTCCCTACTGCACAGCTATGAACGCTCCTATGACAGCCGTGCCACACGCGACAACCGTTCTTTTGTCAATGAATATGTGCGCAACTTTGAAGACCACGAGTCCATACCCGGCATCGAGTGGGAATATGAATTTGTCAAGAAGACGCTGCCCACCATCACCGCCGACGAGTTGCTCGCCTTGGCACGCACCTATATGCATGCCAACCCCATCATCTCCTTTGTAGGACAAGAGAAAGAGGGACTGACTGTTCCCACACAAGAGCAAATGCTTGCCTCGTTCCGCGCCATGGACCAACTGGCTGTAACCGCGCCCGAAGAGCAAGAGTTGCCAACCGCCTTGGTACAACATGCACCCAAAGCCGGAAGAATAAAGAAAACCACACACGACAAGACCTTCGGCACCACCGAATGGCTTCTCTCCAACGGCATACGCGTCATCTTCAAACCCACCAAGTTCAAAGAGGACGAAATCAGCCTGACAGCTTTTGCCCCGGGTGGCACATCGCTGTATGAAACAGCCGACCTGCCCTCAGCCATCTATGCCACAGGCGTGGTTGAGTACATGGGTTGCGGCGACTTCTCACAAACCGACTTCGGCAAAGTGATGACCGGCAAGAGTGCCAGTGCAGGACTGTGGTTAGGCACCTACGAGAAAGGCGTGTCCGCCGGCTCATCGGTGAAAGACTTTGAGACCATGCTACAGATTCTCTACCTGCGATTCACCCAACCCCACCGCGACGACAAAGCCTACGAGACCTGGGTCAACAAGACCCGCAACAGCCTGCTCAACCGCGAACTGGATCATAAGACCATCTTCCGCGACTCGGTCAACCTGATGGCTACCTGCCATTCGGATCGCAACTTCGTCCTCACCCTTGACAAGATGGACCGCCTCTCATTGGACAAGATGATGCAAATCTACAAAGAGCGCTTTGCCAATCCCGCTGAGTTCACCTACATCATTACGGGTAATATCAACCCCGAGGACAAGGCTGTCAAAAAGGCTGTTTGCCAGTGGTTAGGCGGTCTGAAGACCAACAAGTCGCACGAGATGTGGATTGACCGCGGCGTGCGCGCTCCTAAAGGGGTACAGAAGAACTATTTCACACGTCAAATGGAAATCCACCAAGCCACCAACCGCATCCAATACACCTCCTACGACATTCCCTACACCTTGGACAATGCCCTGAACATGGAGATGATTGGTCGTGTGCTCTCTACTCGCTACTTGGAATCCATTCGCGAGCGCGAAGGCGGTAGCTATGGCGTGGGTTGCGGCGGCTGGATGGATCGACTGCCCGTTGAGCGTGCCGTTCTGGTTATGCAGTTCGACACCGACCCCGACAAGCAGGAACGACTCATGCAAATCATCCACGAAGAGGTGATGAACATCGTTGAGAACGGAGCACTGGCAGCCGATGTCAACAAAGAGAAAGAGTCTATGCTCAAAGACTATCAGGAGAACCTCGAAAAGAACTGGTGGTGGACTAGTGCCATCAAGACCTACCTCAAGTACGGCGAGAACAACCTGACCGATTACAAGGCAGCCGTTGAGCGCATCACACCCGAGACCGTACAGGCTCTGCTCAAACAGTTAGTTGCTGCCGGCAACATGTTTGAAGTGGTTATGTCACCCGCACAATAAGTCTCGACGCCACGTATGACACCACAAGAGATTCAACTCCCCATCGAGTCGGACCTGAATCAAGTCAGACAACTCTTGGAGAAGGAACTGCTCCTTCCCCAAGAGTTGCTTACTCCAACGGGCGAACGAACGGTTGAGAGTGACTTGTTGCGCGATGTTCTCAAGTACTTGCTCACCACCCACGGCAAGCAACTGCGCATGCAACTGGTGCTGCTTGCCGCAGCCATCTGTCACGGCACCAACGACAAAGCCCGACAGACAGCCTTGGCACTTGAGTTGCTGCACACCGCTTCCTTGGTACACGACGATGTGGTGGACGAGTCGGCACTACGCCGTGGTCAACAGTCTGTTCAAGCCCGCTGGAACAACCGCATAGCCGTCTTGGCGGGCGACTATCTGCTCTCGCGGGTGATAGCCATCATTGGCGAGTTGCGCAATGTCAAAATATGGCAGGTGGTGGCTTCGTTGGGACAGGCGCTGGCACGAGGCGAACTCAACCAACTGCATGCCAATCGCTCGATGTGGATCAGCGAAGATACCTATTACCAAATCATCAGCGGCAAGACTGCCAGTCTGTTTGCAGCCTGCATGGAAGCCGGTGCCGAAGCCTCGGGAGCTTCCCGTCACCAACTCACCGTCCTGCGTTCATTCGGCTGGAACTTGGGCATGTGTTTCCAACTCAAAGACGATGTGCTGGACTATGCCGACAGCGAGCAGTTGGACAAACCCACCATGAACGACCTGAAAGAGGGCAATGCTACACTGCCCTTGCTCATCTCGATGGAACGCGCACCCAAAGAAGAAGCCGACGAGATACGGCTCTTGGCAGAGCAGCGTCCGCTGACCCGAACCAACGAAGAGCGCATACGAAGTTTCGTCATGCGCTACGAAGGGGTTACCTATGCATATCGAAAAATGTCAGAATACCGTGCCCAAGGCATTCGTCTGTTAGAAAGTACTTTCCATGACTCACCCGTAAGGCGCAGTCTGTCAGCCTTGTTGGATTACGCTATGCAGCGCAGCCATTAGCCGCTCACGCTCTGCCATATCGCTCAACGGAGCAATACATTCGGACATAAAAGAGACTACCAGCATCTCGCGGGCTTCACCAAGTGACAGCCCGCGTTGTTGCATATAAAAGAGTGCCTGCTCGTCCAACTGCCCCAGCGATGCACCATGGGCTGCCTTCACATCGTCTGCATAGATCTCCAGACACGGGCGTGTTCGCATGGTGGTACCGGCACTGAGTAGCAGATTGCGGTTGTTCTGGCGTGCGTCCACCTGCTGTGCGCCAGGGGACAGGATGACCTCGCCGGCATATTCGCCAACGGCCGTATCGGTAAGCACGAAACGGATGATTTGGTTAGACACACCCTTACCTACCTTATGGCGCACATTGGTGCGAAGACTATGCCGCATCGATCCGTGCAAGTAAGACAAGGCATATATTTCGGTAAGGCAATTCTCACCTTCCTGCTCTACGGTGACGGTATGTGCCGACTGTCCAGTCTGCTCGTCCCATGTGAAGAGGAACAGGCGCAGAGTCGAACCCTTTTGTTGGCGGAAAAGCATATCCCCGCCCTGCTCATTGAGCAACAGACGCTCAACCGTCTGACCGGCTTCTATTCGTTCGTCAACCATTCGTAGCCTTTCTCCTCCAACTCTTTGGCAAGTTCTTTGCTGCCCGAGCGCACAATGCGTCCGTTGGCAAGTACATGCACATAGTCGGGGACTATATAGTCCAACAAGCGTTGATAGTGCGTCACCATCAGACAGGCATTATCCTCACGGTGCAGTCTGTTCACGCCATTGGCAACAATGCGCAGTGCGTCAATATCCAAGCCCGAGTCAATCTCGTCCAAGATGGCGAGCGACGGCTCCAGCATGGCCATCTGGAAGATCTCGTTCTTCTTCTTCTCACCACCGGAAAAGCCCTCGTTAACGGCACGGTTGTTCAGTTTGTCTGCCATCTCAACCAGTTGCTTCTTTTCTCGCATCAGACGCAAAAAGTCCGAGGCGCTCAACGGTTCCTTGCCCTCATAGGCGCGCTTGTCGTTGACGGCAGCACGCATGAAATTGACCATGCTCACGCCGGGTATCTCCACCGGATACTGGAATGAAAGGAACAATCCCTCACGGGCACGCACCTCAGGTTCCATGGCGAACAAGTCTTTGCCCTTGAAACGAACCTGCCCGCCGGTCACTTGATAGGAAGGATGACCCGCCAAAACAGCACCCAGCGTGGACTTGCCGGCACCATTGGGACCCATCAGGGCATGAATCTCGCCCGCACGAATGGTCAGGTTGACACCGCGCAAAATCTCCTTGCCGTCAATGGCGGCATGCAGGTCGCAAATCTCTAATAATATATTTTCCATACTTTTCTCCTTTCACTTTCCTCCCACCACAGCCAAGACCACTTCGCCTACGGCTTGTAGTGTTGTGGCAGACACATGCTGCATGCCGTCCTCACGAGTATGCCACCAAAACGGGAATCCCTGATCCGAACGGGCGTTATAATGTATCACATCCACACAGGGGATGCCCGCCATGGTATTGACATAGTAGTGGTCGTCCACGACCGGATAGGCTTTTTTCCGTGCAAAGAGCGAGCCGTAGCCCAGTTCGGCAGCCGTGCGCCAAATCTTTTGTACATACCCGTCGGCATACTGCATTGAATAGGCTTCCATGGGAAAAACGGCGTCGGGTGCACCTACCATATCCAACACAATGCCAAAACTATATCGCTCTGGGCGGATAGGACGCAACGAAGCCCAGAACTGTGAGCCTAAACACCATGTGTTCGCTTTCTGCGCACCGGTATAAAAATCGGGCGTACCCATGTCCTCAACGTCAAACAGCACAATGTCCACCCCGGGCAAAGCCATGGTGGTGTCCTGCTGCAACTGCCCTAAGCGGCGAGCCACTTCCAAGAGCACTCCCACTCCACTGGCTCCGTCGTTGGCTCCGTCAATGGGCACAAAACGCTGTTCGTAATCGACCTCTTCATCGCTCCACGGACGGGTGTCATAATGAGCCGCTAATAGGATGCGATTGTTCATCGAACGACTGCCTAAATGGGCGATGATGTTCTTGACGGGCACTTCCTGTCCTTGATAATCCGTCATGGTACCGCGTTGCCATTCCACGGAGGCTCCCATTCGCTCCAGACTGCTGACCAGCCATTGGGCACAAGCCTCGTGCGACTCGGTGCCGGGAACACGAGGGCCGAATGACACCTGACGGGCAACATAACTATATGCCGAATCACCGCTGAAAGCAGGACGAACCATACCTGTACTGCCAACAGAACGGTTGCACCCCGCCAGTAAGGCGAGTGTGCAACCGATTAACAGGTGGACATATATCCGACGCATTGTCATAGAAAAACACTGTACTATTAGCGGATGTTCAGTTCGCTGATACTGCGGTGCTCCTGAATGGCAAGAATGGTACGGGCAATAGGGTCTGCTATGCTGACCACATGCACTTTGGGGCAACGCGAGGCATCAAAGGGAATGGTG
>CAMOHN010000023.1 GCA_946615455.1 uncultured Bacteroidales bacterium | reverse complement strand
CTTCCATCAAATACCACTTGACGGGCATGTACCAAGACTGGTTCTTGGACTATGCCTCGTATGTCATCTTAGAGCGTGCTGTTCCTGCTGTAGAGGATGGTTTGAAGCCTGTACAGCGCCGCATACTTCATGCCATGAAGAATGTGGACGATGGCAAATACAACAAGGTGGCCAACATCGTGGGGCAGGCTATGCAATATCACCCGCATGGCGATGCCAGCATAGGCGACGCGTTGGTACAGTTGGGGCAAAAAGACCTGCTGATAGACTGTCAAGGCAACTGGGGCAATATTCTGACGGGCGATGGTGCCGCCGCTCCGCGATATATAGAAGCACGATTGAGCAAGTTCGCATTGGAGACGGTGTTCAACCCCAAAACCACGGAGTGGATGCTCAGTTATGACGGTCGCAAGAAAGAGCCGGTTCATCTGCCAGTCAAGTTCCCGCTGTTGTTAGCACAAGGAGTTGAAGGTATAGCCGTCGGACTGAATAGTAAGATTCTGCCTCACAATTTCAACGAGTTGTGCGATGCTGCCTTGGCATACCTTCGCGGTGAGGCTTTTCAGCTCTATCCGGACTTCCCCACAGGCGGTGAGGTGGATGTGAGTCGTTACAACGACGGTGAGCGTGGCGGCATGGTGCGTGTTCGATCGCACATAACCAAGGCAGACGACAACAAGACCCTCATCATCAGCGAAGTTCCATACGGTACAACCACATCCAAGATTATTGACACGATTCTCAAAGCGCAAGAGAAAGGCAAAATCAAGATTCGCAAGGTGGACGATTTCACCGCAGAGCAGGCGAAGATAGTGGTACAGTTGGCGCCCGGAGCGTCATCAGACAAAACCATTGATGCGCTTTATGCCTTCACCGACTGCGAGGTGAACATTTCGCCCAACTGCTGTGTGATACAGGACAAGAAGCCTATTTTCACCTCGGTGAGCAACTTGCTGCGTCTGTCGGTGGACAACACGCGCGAACTGCTGCGCCGCGAGTTGGAGATACAGAAGGGCGAATTGGACGAACAACTCTTCTTCACCTCGTTGGAGCGCATCTTCATAGAGAACCGCATATACAAAGAGGAGGGCTATGAGCAAGCTCCCAACAAGGACAAACTGGTGGCTTTTGTGGACAAGGCTCTCACGCCGTTCAAAGCCCAGTTGCTGCGCGAGGTCAGGCGTGAGGATATAGAGCGGCTGTTTGAGATTCGCATGATTCGCATCACCCGTTTCGACTCGAAGAAAGCCGATGAGCTGATGCGCGACCTAAAGAAACGCATCCAAGAGACCGAGAAGCACCTCAACCACCTGACCGACTACACCATAGCATGGTTTGAGCACCTCAAGGAGCAGTACGGCGGGCAACATCCCCGTCTGACCGAGGTAAGGAACTTTGCTGCCATCAATGTCAAGACCGTGGTGGAAGCTAACGAGAAACTCTACATCAACCGCGAAGAAGGTTTTATCGGCACGGGGTTGAAGAAAGACGAGTTCCTCTGCAACTGCTCGGACTTGGATGACATCATTGTCTTCCACAAGGACGGTAAGTACAAAGTCAGCCGTGTGACGGACAAGATGTTCATCGGCACGGACATACTGCATGTGGCAGTGTTCAAGAAGAACGACACGCGCACCATCTACAATGTGGTTTATCGCGACGGCAAGGGCGGCATCTACTACATGAAGCGATTCAATGTGACGGGTGTGGCTCGCGACAAGGAGTATGATCTCACCCAAGGCAAGGCAGGCAGCAAGGTAGTCTATTTCACTGCCAACCCCAATGGCGAGGCTGAGACTATCCGCGTGGTACTGAAGCCTGCATTGCACCTCAAGCGTGTAGAGGTGGTCTATGACCTGAGCCGTCTGATGGTCAAGAGCCGCACGGCACAAGGCAATGTGCTGACCAAATACGAGGTTAAGACCATCCAACTCAAGCAGCGAGGTCACTCGACCTTGGGCGGACGCAAGGTGTGGTTTGACCCGGATGTACTGCGCCTCAACTACGACGGACAGGGCACATACCTTGGTGAGTTCAAGGACGAAGACCGCGTGCTGGTTATCACCAAAACGGGCAATTACTACCTGACTACCTTTGAGCTGACCGCCCACTTCGAGAACGATATCCGCGTCATTGAGCGTTTCGACCCCGATAAAGAGTGGTCGCTGGTGTTCTGGAATGCCGAGTTAGGCTATTACTACGCCAAACGCTTCACCTTGGATGCCCAATCGAAGGCGCAGAGTTTCATTGGCGAGCAAGCCGACAGCCGCATTGTACTGCTTACCGACCGGCAGAATGCTGTCTTTGAAGTGCGTTACGAAGAATCATGGCGCGAGCCGCTGACCATCAACATGACAGACTTCATTTCGGTCAAATCACCCAAAGCCAAAGGCAAACGCCTGACCACACTGGCAGTGGCAAGCATAACAGACATCACTCCTGAGCCGGAGCCGGAGCCGGAACTTGCAACGGAACAGGATCAAGAAAAGGAACAGGATGAGCCGAAAGAGGTGAAACCCTTGGTACCGCTGACCATCAACAGCGATTTTCCCGAAGACAGTAAGCCGGTGGATCAACTCAGTCTGTTCTGATTGACCATTTGATAGAGCTGATGTCCCTGCACGGTCATATCAGGTTGTGCGGGCAGTTGGATTGTAGGTGCAGGGAATCCATGGCCGATGGTCTGAGGTGCTACCTCGACATGTATCTCGTCCCATAGACCGGATGTCAATATGGTATTTAACCACACTTGTCCCCCTTCAACTAAGACGGAATGAATCTGCCGATTGGCAAGGTCGTCCAAGATGAAATGCCAGTCGGTGTTCTGTTCATAGACTATGGTCGGACTGTCGTCCGAGAAGATGCGGAATGAGCGTGGCACGATATGATGCCGGTCCGGCAATATGCGCACGGGATTGCGTCCTGCCCATCGGGTGGTCATCAGGCGCGGGTTATCCAGTAGGGCAGTGCGTGTGCCGACCATGATGGCCATGTTCTCAGCACGCATTTGGTGCACCAGTTGTTTGGTTATAGTGTTGGAGATGACCAGGGGCTGTTTGTGCTCGTCAAGGGTGCGTATCGTATCCAAGTAGCCATCGGAAGTCTGTGCCCACTTGAGGGTGACATAGGGTCGATGTTGCTCGTGCAGACAGAGGAAGCGGCGGTTGAGCCAACGACAATCCTTCTCCATCACGCCTACGCGTACATCGACACCTGCTTGGCGGAGCATCTGCACCCCTCGACCACTGACCTGAGGATTAGGGTCCAACTGCCCGACGACCACCGAGTGGATGCCTTTTTCGATGAGTAGATTGGCACAAGGCGGTGTCTTGCCATAGTGACTGCATGGTTCCAGATTGACATAGAGGGTGCAGTTGTCAAAGCGATTGACTCCTCTTTCTTGGGCTTGTCTGAAACAATTGACCTCGGCATGCGGACCTCCAAACACGCGATGCCATCCTTCGGCCACGAGCTGCTCACCTTGAGCAGTATGACACACCAGCACTGCCCCAACCATGGGATTGGGAGCCACATAGTAGCATCCCAGACGCGCCAACTGCAGGCAGCGCGACATATAGCGTTCATCGTTATTCATAGCGGCACAAAAGTACATTTTTTGCGTTTTACAGCAAAACAAAAGGTCTATTCTGCTGCCAATTCTCCTATCCCTAATACATGTTTTTCACCCCACATAAGCGGGCTTTATCCCAATGAGAGAGGCAATTATCCATACCTCTTGGTATGATACGTAATCGGCTCTACTTTTGCGAAGCAAAAGACAGAAAAGAGAGGACGAACGCATGAAACATTATCTGGCTTATATCGAAGAGGCTATTCACCACAATGCCGATGCTGTGGCACTGACTGACTATCAGGGTTCGGTGTCATACACTTATGCCGCCATGGCAAAGCAGGTATCATGGCTAATCTGTCTGTTTGAGCAGGTTGGTTTGCGAGCAGGTGACAAGGTTGCCATCTGTGGCAGGAACTGCGCCAATTGGGGTATTGCCTATCTTGCCATAGCCGCCTATCGCGGGGTGGCGGTGAGTATCTTACCCGAGTTCACGGGCGAGAGCATTCACAACCTGGTAACCCACTCCGATGCCAAGTTGCTGTTTGTCGGACCATGGGTGAAAGGGCGCATCGACCTTGACCAAATGCCCCAAGTAAGCACTTTCGTATCGTTGGTTGATTTTGCCTGCTTAGGCGGAGCAACGGTCTATAACAGGGAACAGGTTGACAATCGATTTGACATGTGTTACCCTGATGGTTTCAAAGTGGAGCTTTTTAGCCTTCCGACCGACAACATGGACGATGTGGCCCTCATCAACTATACATCCGGTAGTACCGGTTCGCCAAAAGGTGTGATGGTGACACACAAGAACCTATCAGCCAATGTGGTGTTCGGTCAGACTGAGATACCCAACGACCCGACCAAGCGTATTGTGTCCATGCTTCCCTTGGCGCACATGTTTGGACTGATGTTCGAGTTTCTCTACCAGCTGGCAGGTGGCACGCACATCTATTTCATCACCACCGGCATAACGCCTGCTCTGCTGACGCATGCCTTTTCCGAAGTCAAGCCTTACATGATTCTGACCGTACCACTGGTAATAGAGAAGATCTTCAAGAAAAGCATTTTTCCTGTGATTAACAAGCCACTGGTACGAGTGCTGTGGAACACGCCTTTCGTGCAAACACCTATTCGCCGCAAGGTCTATCGCAAACTTATGCAGGCATTCGGTGGCAAGTTGGAATACCTGATTATAGGTGGTGCGGCCCTGAACAAGGACGTTGAGCATTGCCTGCGTCAGATACATTTTCCCTACACCTGCGGCTATGGTATGACCGAGTGTGCTCCATTGCTGTGTTATGCCGACTACCGAACCTATCAAGAGGGTTCTTGCGGACGGGTCATTACAGGTATGCAACTGCGCATAGACAGCCGCCATCCGTTTAAGGTGGAAGGGGAAGTACAGGTGAAAGGAGACGGCGTTATGCGCGGATATTACAAAAATCTGCAAGCCACAGACAATATCTTCACCGAGGACGGTTGGATGCGCACAGGTGACATCGGCATTATGGACAAACGGGGCAATGTCTATCTACGCGGCAGAAGCAAGAACATGATTCTCGGAGCCAGCGGTCAGAACATCTATCCCGAGGAAATTGAGGATAAACTCAACTCGCTTGATGGTATAGCCGAATCAGTTGTGGTGGAGCGGGATGGCAGATTGGTGGCATTAGTCTATGCTGACAATTATAGTCAAGAGCGTGATGCAGCCATCCGTGAACAGATGAAAGCTAATCTGCAACATCTCAACGAGTTGTTACCAAGTTACTCAAAGGTGAGCGGCATTGAGTTGGTGCCACGCGAATTTGAAAAAACGCCAAAGAAGAGTATTAAACGATACTTATATAAGTAACTAAATAAGAGGAAACAACTATGGAACCAAAGAAATTACTGCGTAGTGAAAACCGCATGCTTGCGGGTGTTTGTGCCGGTATTGGCGAGTACATGAATATTGATCCGACGGTGGTCAGGGTATTGTTTGCGGCATTGACATTATTCAGCGCCGCCTTTCCCGGTGTGATTTTGTATATCTTGCTGATACTGCTCATACCTAATAAGCCGAGCGGTCCGGTCGATTTTCAAGAATATGAGGAAATAAAATAGGCAATTGTCACAAAGCCTTATACACTTTCTCGAAGAAAGTGACAGCAGCATTCATGTGATTGCCATAGGGAGCGAAGTCATAGACGATGCTCTCTATGTGTTGTTTGTCAAACACTTGCTTAGCATGTTCGCTGTTCAAGAAAGGCACCATGTTGTCTTCGGTGCTGTGAAACATGTACAAGTTGGCTTGTGGTGTCCAGTGGACGATGCTGTTCTTTAGTACGGCATCATACAGCACGGCTGTCGGGTAGGTTTGCTTGTGAAAGATGCAGGGTTTGAGTAACAGTTTTATTTCGTTTCCCAACTCGGTATTGACCTCATTCATCGTTTTATTTTTTGACGCAATCAACTGAGGGTATGCTTTCTGCAAGATCGGTTGGAAGAAGTCGTTCAAGTTAAGTTGCAAGTCTTCGCCGTAGTTCATGCCTGCAATCAACATAGGCAACGAGCAGGGGATGTCCGTTGTGGTATGCTCGACATAGTAATCGAATGTCGCCGCCAAGTCATAGGGTCCGGCTCCGGCAAAGACCTTCTGGATGGCATATTGGTCGGGATAGTGCTCTTCCAGCTCTTTCTGCAGTGCCAATGTGGCGGCTCCTCCCTGGGAGTAGCCTACAAGGATGAGTGCCGGATTATAGGCATAACAATTGGCTCGCAAATAGGGAATGGCAGCTTTGAGCATGTCGATAGCCGACCGGACGGTGCTCTGCAAATGCAAATAGGGGTGAGGAATGGAGTCTGATATGCCATACCCGATATAGTCAGGCATTAGCACGATGTAGTCCTTGATAGCAAAAATGCCCTCAATGCTGCTGGCATGACTGGGTGCCTCTCGGTTGGAACAAATGGTATAATGATTAGCTATGATAATGTTCTTGACTTTTTTGTTTTTAGGCAGATAAATCTTTCCCGAAAGCACAACAGGATCTCCGTTGGGCAAGGTGGAAGGATAGGTCACAGCGACCTCGTTGATGGAAGAATAGACGGCTTTGAGGAACAATTCGCTTCCCGTTTCCCATTCAGAAAAATGCATGCCAGCCACCCGGTGATAGAAGGTACCGTCTTCCAACGAATTGTGTAGGGTATTCCAAAAATTGTCTGAATTGATATTGTCTGCATAAAGCGACTCATTGACACTGGACGAGATGGCATTCCAGCCGTCTTCCATCCACGAAGATATGACTCCTGAACCGGTTTTGGTACAATGTTGGTTGCGATATAGCGTGAGATCAACATAGGATGTCGCGTTCGACAGACTCCAAGCCCATATAGCGGCAATCAGTGCACTACAAAGTTTTTTCGTTTTCATAGAGTTCCTCGGCTACTCGTTTGAGGTTGTTCATATATCGATTGACCCTCCATTCGACGGAATTCTTATAAACTTTCTTGGTAATAAAGAGATTGAAGAACCAGCCATATTTCAGGTTGATGTCCATAAGGAAGACGGAATGTACGGAGTCTTTGGGGATGATATAGATATTGCCAAAGCCGTGCTCTAAGAGTTTGCCGGAGTAATGAACATCGATTTCAAAATGGCGGGTAAAGTTGGGTATATTGTTCATGTTCAGCGAATCGGTGCACAAATGGTCGTTATAGACCACCGGCAATCGTTCGTCAATCACATTCCCTTCGAAGACGATGTTCTTAAACCGAGTCAGCCCGGGAATGACCACATCCACTGTGATTCGACCGTAGTTCTCTTCGGGCAGATAGACTGTTTCCTTATATTCCAATAGAAACGCGTTCTTCTCGTCATCGTCTTGCGCGCCTGTTCCATACAAAGCCCAGTCGAACAATGCGTCCGGACTCTGTTGAAAATCGGATACAAAACGCGCAAAAATGCGGTCAGACACTTCTGCCGGAGCATTCACATCGACCGCGCAAATGGTCGAATAGGTCTTGTTGAGATAGACAGTGGTGATAAAACAAAGGAAACAAAGCACTTTCATAATGTAAAAAAGCCCAAATAGATGAAAAGAAGAGTCAGAAAGATTGCATAGAAAGCAGTCAGTTCAAGCCAGAACAAAGTGCATTTCTTGAGAGTACGGGTGAGTATCCCTGCCGTCAGGAAAGCAATCAGCAAGCCTATCCTGAGCCAAAAGAAGGGCCACTGCCACGCCACGACACAGAGCCATACAACGGCACAGACTGCTGCAATAATAGCGCAAGTATAGTGAAAGTAGATGAGCTTAGGCCAACGCTTATAACGGGCAGAAAAAGCGACAGCAAGCAAACCGACTTCGGTCAAAACCGGCAAGCAGGACAAATATCTGCCTAACAAGGACACATGCCATGAGGTGACAAACCATATTGGTATGGTCGTCAGACAGATAAAAAACATCAGAGCCGGAAACAACATACCCCAGTTTCGGTGTATGCGTTCATAACGATAGTATGTAATAGACAGATTGATGGGGATACCAAAACGTCGAACAGCACCGATAACATAGATGGTGAAAACGAACAAGTCAGCCCACAAGATGATTGTCGTCCAAGTATGAGTCATTCCTACGGTTTACTTAAAGTGTCTTCGGTTTGTGTCGATAATGTGCAAGACATTGTTCATCCACTCTTGTTGCTTTACCCATGCCTTGTTGGCAAAACCATATTGCACTATTTGTTCACCGGCGTAGATGTTGATCACAAATGGCGAGGACGCTGTATATATCCGTTTTAGGTTGCGCAGCGGATAGCGGACACTATAGCGGTGCATCCATAGTTTGCCATTCTGCTCAATAAAAAGGGTTTGAAAATCGCTTACACGGAACGGTACATCCGTGACAAAAACGATGGAGTCGGTGGACAACTCTTCGGCAGTCCACACGCTCATATTCATGGTTACGGAGTCCGAATTGGTCAGGTAGGTGATGTCCACCGAAAGCGGTTTGGTCTTGGCTGTCAGCGCAGGTATGTCGTAAGGCAAAATAAAATAGACCTGTCCGTTCTCAAAAGTCTTCATTATATAGCGTTCGTCTTTAGCTCGTGCCGGAGCAAGGATGGTCGCAAAAGATACGAGAAGCAATAAGAGTCGTTTCATATACATAAAAAAATAATGCGGGACATCCGTGGATGTCCCGCATTGAGTGGGGTACTTATTCACCATAAACATAATAAGTTTTAATAACAAACAAGCCCAGTACACTCATGGTTTTTACATCTACGTGACTGATGGCTGTGATGCCTGCCAGCTTGGCTGCATCGTTGACACCGCCATTACCAACTGCGGCAATACCTAAAACGCCAACGTTCTTTGACATACCAACCTTTGTACCCACCTTGTTAGAGGTAATGTCAAAGGGACGAGTGTAGCCGGTGTAGATGGCTCCGACCAATTCATTACCCGGACTAGCGATACCACCGATCATGCTGCAGCTGCTCATACCCAGTGTAAGAGCCAATGCTACTGCAAAAAGCATCAAATGTTTTTTCATGTTGTTTTTAGTGTTTAAGTTAATGAAAAAAAGTTTCGACATCACGCACAATCTGTTGCTATGAAATCGCCTGCAAAATTCCATCAAAACGGTTAGTTTTCATGCAGACAATCCGTGAGAAGATTTCGACAGACTGTTGAAAAAAGATAACAGAGAGCTATTGATCCGGCTTGTTATGTAAGTGATCTCGATAGATGGCAAAGAAATCGTAAGAAAGTATGCGTGAAATACGCAACAAGAGGTCTGTATCAATGCTGCGACGACGGAAGATGCTATACACGTTGGTACGTTCACAGCAGATTTGCGCTGCGAACCAAGAGACACTTCGTCCCTGTTCTCTGAATACTTGATAGATTGTTTGCCCAATGTGGATTGCCATTTGATAATCAAAAAAAGAGACTTACGCCAAAAAAGAAAGCGTGAATGTTATTCACGCTTATTCTCCTTTACGAGGTTCCGGAAAGACCTTACACACAAGAATAAACAATAACGTCCACGCCGATATGCCCAAAGCACGAGGACGTGCAATGAAATACATACCGAGGACGTTTCTTGTACGTTCTTGTAATGGGTGTGTGAAATTTTCCGGATTTCGTAAAGCCAAAACAAGCGTCAACAAACGCCAATTATGATTTGCAACATCTCAAATGGAGAATACAAAGTGCAGGACACACCCACCCTCGTCCCCCAGCATGAAACATTACGGGGCAAAAGTACAAATGATGTTGGAAGTACACAAGAATATCGAGCTAAAATCTATATAGAGTATGGAGTACTAATATAGAGTTCGGTTTACAGAGTATAGAGTATTGAGTATACAGAGTGGGCAAAAACAAAGAAGCCCTCATCGAATTGATGAAGGCTTCTGAAAGTGGCGGCTACCTACTCTCCCACAAACGCAGTACCATCGGCGTTGCTGAGCTTAACGACCCTGTTCGGAATGGGAAGGGGTGGGACCTCAGCGCTATAACCACCTTAATTATTTCTTTAAAGTTGAGAGTTTAGAGTTTAGCGTTTAGCGAAGTTCGACAGTTACAAGTTGTAAGTTATCAAACTCCAGACAAAACTCACTACTCTCACCTAAAGTATTGACGTATTGAATTAGAAGTCGATTACAAAAACCTTTTTTAGAAAAAGATTTCGGGCAATTAGTACTGCTCGGCTTTATGTC
>CAMOHN010000022.1 GCA_946615455.1 uncultured Bacteroidales bacterium | reverse complement strand
TTTGAGGTTTACACGCTTTCCAGGCGTGCCTCTTCAACCACTCGAGCATCTTTCCTCTCTCTTGCAAAAAGCGTGCAAAAATACGCAAGATATTTATTGCAGCAAAAAAAAAGCCCGTTTTTTTGCTATTTTTCGTCTTTTAAGCGGAAAAGACATCGTGCATTTTGGCTTGTGATGCGGTCTATCTCGTCCGTGGGCAATCCATAGACGGTGCTGAGAGCCTCTATTACATATTGGATAAAGCGGCTTTCGTTGCGTTTACCGCGATAGGGGACAGGGGTCATGTAGGGAGCATCGGTTTCGAGTACAATACGCTCAATGGGGATATTGCCAAGATGCTCGCGAAGCAGGCAGTTCTTGAATGTAATGACTCCGCCTATGCCGAGATAGAGTCCCATATCGACAATTTGTCGCGCCACCTCGTTACTGCCGCTGAAACAATGCATGACACCATGCAAAGGCTTTTTGAGCATGGTATGACGAAGCAGGTCAAGGCAGTCTTGTGTTGCTTCGCGGCAATGTATCATGACGGGCAGGTCTTGTTCCTGCGCCCATTCCAATTGCGTGATAAAGGCCTGTTTTTGTTCCTCTTTATAAGTAAGGTCAGCATGGTAGTCCAGTCCTATTTCGCCGATGGCGATGTAGGGCGCTTGGGGAATGGTGAGCAGTTGGTGCAGTCTGTCCAATTGGTCTTGCCAATCAGCATGTATATTCTCGGGGTGCAAGCCGATGGCGGGAAGCAGGTAGCCGTGGCTGCGCCGACATACATCCAAGACCGCTTGTGCATTGTCGGCATCCACACCCGGAACAAGAATGCGCTCAACACCGGCAGCTTGTTGGGCTGCAAGAACGGTATCAAAATCGGCCTCATACACAGGGTCGTCCAAATGGCAGTGAGTATCTATCATAGTTGACAGTTGAAAGTTTTTAGTCGTTGCGGGTTAGGAGTGAACTGTCTCCATAACTGAGAAAGCGAAAGTCGTGTCGGAGAGCATAATCATAGATAGCTTTCCAGTCGTCACCAACAAAGGCACTGACCAGTAGGAGTAGTGTTGAACGAGGTTGGTGAAAATTGGTTATCAGTTGTTTGACCAAACGGAAACGGTAGCCCGGGCGAATCATGATTTGTGTTTCGGCATGCAATGTGTCTTGTCCGAGTTGTTCCAATACATCAATGAGGGCTGTGAGCACTTGATTGGTATCAGGCAAGTCGGCATCCGCTTGTTCGTATGGTTCAAACTGACTCACATGCATGTTTTCAGTAGTGATGGTATGTTGGTGCATGACATGCAGTCCCAGCCAATAGAGCGACTCCAGTGTGCGCATGGATGTGGTGCCGACTGCCACTATATGGTCTAAATGCTCGCGTAGGAGTCGCAGCGTGGTCAAGGGGACAGCTATGATTTCGGTGTGCATGACATGCAGGTTGGCATCGTCTGTCTTGACGGGCTGAAAAGTGCCTGCCCCTACATGCAGAGTCAGTTCGGTGGTCTCAATGCCTTGTTGGTGAAGGCGATTGAGTAGTTCGTTGGTGAAATGGAGTCCGGCGGTAGGTGCTGCCACCGACCCTTTGATGTGCGAATAGACGGTCTGATAGGTCGTTTTGTCGCTTTCTTCGGACGGTCGATTTAGGTAGGGAGGAATGGGTATTTCGCCCAATTGCTCCAGAACCTCGGCAAACGATAGTCCCATTGCGTCCCAAGCAAAACGAATCATGTGTGTGTTGCCTTGGGTGGATAGTCGCTCGGCATGCAGATGACAAGGTGTATTGCTGTCCGGTAGTCGGAAGGTGCAGGTCAGTATCCCCTCTTTCCATTTTTTGAGGTTGCCGACCATGCATTTCCATATACAGGTGTCGGTGGCTGAAAGGGCGAGCTGGTAGTCGCGGGGTTGCTGCGGTTCGAGACAGAATATTTCGATTTGCGCGCCGGTGGGTTTGTGGAACACCATGCGGGCAGGAATGACTCGTGTATTATTATAGACCAACAGAGCCTGCTGGAGGATATATTCGCCAATGTTAAAAAAACGGTCTTCGGTTATGATTCCGTCATTATAGACAAGGAGTTTGCTGTGGTCTCTTTCAGGCAGGGGGTATTTGGCTATGCGTTCTTCGGGCAGCGGGTAGTCAAATTTGTCAATAGGTAGAGGGGTCATAGCGGCAGGTGATTACAGAGTTTGTCCACCAAAGGGGGAACACCTTCGGTGGCTTTTTTACGGATGTGATGTATACGCAGGTCGTTTTGATCAAACAGGGGCTCACCCGGGTCAATGAAATAGATGGGTGTTGTTGTCGGTGCAAAGCGCAAGAGCGAAGCTGCGGGATAGACATTGAGACTGGTGCCTACCACCAGCATGAGGTCTGCGGTGGCAGTGATGTTGCATGCCGTCTCAAAATAAGGTACTCCCTCACCGAAGAAGACGATATAGGGTCTGAGCAGTGATCCGTCTGGGTGGCGGTCGCCATAGTGTTGCTCCCAGCCTTCCAAGGGTACGGTAGCGGTCTCATTGATCGATGAGCGCAGCATGCGGATATCTCCGTGCAGGTGCACCACATTGCGGGCACCGGCACGCTCGTGCAGGTCGTCAATGTTCTGTGTGATGATGCGTGTATCGGGAAAAGCCTCTTGCAGCTGTGCAATGGCTATATGTGCGGCATTGGGTTGGGCGGCCAGTGTGTCACGACGACGAGCATTATAGAAATCGACACACAACTGCGGGTTACGCTCCCAAGCCTCATGGGTGCAGACATCTTCAATGCGGTATTTCTCCCATAGCCCGTCAGCGTCTCGGAAGGTGCCCAATCCGCTTTCGGCACTGATGCCTGCTCCGGTGAAAACAACGATATTCATACTCAAATTCAATTTTTTCCGCAAAAATAGGGTGTTGTTTGCAGAGGTGCAAGTTTTCGGCTATTTTTGCCGCCGTTTTTCGGACGTAAAGCCGTCCTTTTTTCGGTTATACATGCAAGACATTATTCTCACGATAGAGACATCCACCCGCGCCTGTTCGGCTGCATTGTGCCGTGGTGAAGAGGTGTTGGCGGGTTGTTATGACGGGGCCGAGGGCAATCATGCCCGCATGTTGCCCTTGTTTGTGGAGCGTCTGACCGAGCAGTTGCGCACACTGCACTGTCTCCCGTCTGCGGTGGCGGTCAGTTCCGGTCCGGGCAGTTATACGGGTTTGCGTATCGGTGTGAGCACTGCTAAGGGACTGGCGTATGGCTGGGGTGTTCCGCTGGTGGCTGTGCCTACATTGCAAGTGTTGTGTGCCTCGTTTATGCACGGGCACAAGATGGCTAAAAACGCTGTGCTGTGTCCGATGCTGGATGCTCGGCGGATGGAGGTTTATACAGCTCTGTACGACACCGGTTTGCACGCTTTGTCCGAGGTGGAAGCGCGTGTGGTCACCGATGGCAGTTTTCTTGCCGATGGTGAGGTGTATTATTTTGGCAACGGAGCAGCCAAATGCCAACCCTTAATAGAGAGCGAGCGACATCATTTTGTGGCAGATATAGAGGCGGATGCGCGCATGATGGGGCGTTTGGCAGCCGAGCGTTTGGCTGCCGGACAGACGGAAGATGTTGCTTATTTTGAACCGTTCTACCTGAAAGACTTTGTAGCGGCACCGTCGCATATCAAAGGTTTGCAATAACAGATTATGAATCAACGTATCGTACCTATCGGTCTGTTTCTTCTATCCGTTTTGTGGGTAGGGTGTTCGACCACCAAGAATACGCCTGCCACGCGTGCCTATCACGGCATGAAAGTGGTGCACAATGTCTATTTCAATGGTCAGATAGCCTTCGATGAGGGTATGGTGGCTATCAGCAAAGCCGGTACTGATGACTATTCCACTGTGCTGAATCTCTACCCAATCAGTGACGAGAAGGCGCAGCAAGCAGCTGTCAGTGAGATGGAAAAGTGCATAGAGAAATGCCGCAAGTGTATCAAGTTGCATTCCATCCACGCCAAGCCTGCGGTCAATCCCAAGCGTCAGTCCGATCCTGAATACCGCAATTGGCTGAAGAGCAAGGAGTTTAACGCACAGATGTATCGGGCATGGCTCTTGTTAGCGCAGGCGGAATTTCATAAGGGTGACTTTTTGGGCAGTGTGGGAACCTTCAATTATGTCAGCCAGTTGTATAGCAACGACCCTGATATAGTGGCTCAGTGCCGTTTGTGGGTGGCTCGTGCTTATGCCGAGATGGGTTGGCAGTACGAGGCCGAGGAATTGTTGTCAAAAGTGAAGCCCGATCATTTGAAACGCTCGCACCAGACATTCTACTCGGCTGTCAGTGCCGATATTGCCCTGAAAGGGAAACATTATCGTGAAGCCATTCCGTTTGTCAAGGTAGCCAAACGCGGCGAGAAACGCAGGTTGTATAAACCCCGTTTTGAGTTTGTTCTGGGTCAGTTATATCAGCGTCAGGGTCAGACGGCTGCTGCGGCTGCCGCCTATAAGCGTGTCATGCAGATGCAACCGGCGCATGAGATGGATCTTCAAGCCCGTTTGCGCTATTATGAACTGCAAGGCGATACGACGCGTTCGATGCGTCAACTCCGGCGCATGACGCGTTTGGAAAAGAACAAGGAAGTGTTAGACCTTTTGTATGGTACGATGGGCAATGTCTATCTTGCCAACGGCGATACGGTGCAAGCCCTTCGCTGCTATGAGCAGGGTATGGCTGCCAGCAAGAAGAATGGTACAGACAAGGCGCGGATAGCCGTAGCGGCGGGCGACTTGTATTTTGCGCAGCATGCTTATGAACAGGCTGCTCCGTGCTATGATCAAGCCCGCCAACTGCTTCCTGCCGACCATGAGGCCTACGACCGTGTCTCGCAGCGGGGCGAGGTGCTGTCGGAACTGGTGACACATACACAAACCGTCCGCTTGCAAGACTCGTTGCAATATTTGTCCACGCTTACAGAGGAGGAGCAGCGTGCTGTGGTGGAACAAGTCATTGCCGATTTGATAGCCCGCGAAAAGGCAGATAGTCTTCGCAATGCCGAGCAGTCTCGTGAGCAAGATCTTTATGGTTCACGCAAGGGTGTGGACCTGGACATGATGCCCGGCATGGCACGGGACAACAGCTGGTACTTCTACAACGAAGACTTGTTGCGCAAAGGCAAGCAACAGTTCCAGCGACAATGGGGTACTCGTCAGTTGGAAGATAACTGGCGCAGACAGAGCAAGTCGCTGTCAGCCGTTAGCAGAAGCGATGAAACGCAGACCGAAGAACCTGCAGAGGGGTTGTTGCCTGATGCAACCGAAGCCGCTACTGTGCCTGTGACGGACAACCATCAGCCCGAGTATTACCTGCAACAGATACCGAAGACACCGGAAGAGAGGCTCTCGTCTGACCGTCAAATAGCTGATGCTTTATATAGTCTGATAGGCATCTATCGCGACCGTTTGAATGACCCTGCTTCGGCTCATGTCACATTGGAAGATTTTGAGCGTCGTTTTGGAAGTGATGAGCGGTTGCCTGACCTGTACTATCGTGCCAATCTCTCAGCCCTCAAAGCTCAAGACGAAGCGACTGCCCGATTGTACCGAGATGTGTTGATGAGTCGTTTTGCAGATAGCGAGCAAGCGCATATAGTCGGAACACCGGGTTATCTGGAGTCGTTGCAGCGCATGGTACAGGAGCAAGACTCGGTCTATGCAGACACCTATGCTGCCTATCGTGTCGGTCAGTATGCCACTGTGAAAACCAATACGGCTTATGCTCGTGAGCATTTCAGTCTCAGTCCGCTCATGCCGAGGTTCATGTTCCTCAATGCAGTAGCCGAAGCGCGTACAGCGGGTCAAGAGCCGTTCCGTACTGCTCTGGAAGAGTTGGTGGAGCAGTATCCGTCGCATGAGTTGAGTGCCATGGCAAAGCGCATGTTGGCCATGATGGGCGAAGGGCAACAGGCTCGAAAAGGCAGTAGCGACCCATCTTCGTTGCAGGCACAGCGCGAGGAATCTCTGAACGAGCCGGAAGAGCAACCTGCCGAGGTACAGCGTGAGCCCGAGAACGCATTGTTGCTGGTCATTGCACACAACGAGCAGAACCTGAACGAACTATTGTATGAAGTGGCGTTGTTTAACTTCAGTCAGTTCCTCATCAAGGACTTTGACTTGCAGACTTTTATAGACTACAGCAGCACGGAGAGTGCCCTGAAAATAAGCGGGTTCGAATCACCCGAAGAAGTGGAATGGTATCGTCAACTCTTGAACGGCGATGCTGCCATACAAACCAAATTTGCACAATTAAGAGTAACCCAAACACAACTATGAAGTCGTTTACAGAATACAAGCAACTGAACCTGCCCGAACTGAGCCGCGAGGTATTGGAGCAGTGGGAGAAAGAAGACCTGTTTCGTCAGGCAGAATCACAATGTGGCAAGACCGATGCACAGAAAAAAGGGGACTTTGTCTTCTTTGAGGGACCCCCTTCCGCCAATGGAATGCCCGGCATTCACCATGTGCTGGCACGCACCATCAAGGACACTTTCTGCCGCTACAAGACCATGCAGGGCTATCAGGTGCGCCGCAAAGCCGGTTGGGACACCCACGGTCTGCCCGTTGAACTGGGTGTGGAGAAGATGCTCGGCATCAAGAAGGAAGACATCGGAAAGAAAATATCGGTGGACGAATACAATGCTGCCTGCCGTAGTGAGGTGATGAAATATACCAAGGAGTGGACAGCTCTGACCAAGCAAATGGGCTATTGGGTGGATCTGGACGACCCCTATATCACCTATGATAATAAGTATATAGAGACCCTTTGGTACTTGCTCAAGGAGTTGTACAAGAAAGGGTATTTGTACAAGGGTTATACGATTCAGCCCTATTCGCCTATGGCGGGTACAGGTTTGGCAAGTCACGAGTTGAACCAACCCGGGTGCTATCGTGATGTGAAGGACACCACTTGCACGGCGCAGTTCCGTCTGAGGGATACCGAGCGGTTGGAATCACTGTTCGGACACCTTGGCGGTGAACAGGTCTATGCTCTTGCTTGGACCACCACGCCATGGACACTGCCCTCTAACACTGCTCTTTGTGTCGGTCCCAAGATTGATTATGTTGCAGTGAAGGGACAGAACCCCTATAGCGAGCAACCGGCTGTGTATCTGCTTGCCCAAGCGCGACTGGCTTCCTATGCCAAGGAATTGGGCGAAGAGCCGCAGGTTATCGGTCAGTGCAAAGGCGCAGCCTTGGAGGGCATACACTATGAGCAACTCTTCCCGTGGGTCACACCCGTTGATTACGACAAGGAGAACGACACCATCACCGACCGTAGCGGCGATGCTTTCCGCATCATCCTTGGCGATTATGTAACCACCGATGATGGTACCGGTATAGTGCATATTGCCCCAACCTTTGGTGCCGACGACAAGAAAGTGGCAGATGCAGCCGGAGTGCCTTCGCTCTTCATGATTACCAGTACCGGCGAGACACGCCCTATGGTGGACTTCACCGGCAAGTACTGGTTGACCGAAGACCTCAAAACTGAGTTTGCCGACCGATACATCAACCGAAAAGGCTATGCGCTCTATGAGGGGCAGTTCGTCAAGAATGCTTATGACCGTGAAAATTTCTGGACCAATGATAAGTACGATGAACCCAAGGCACTGAAAGCCGAGAACATCGATGTGCGTCTGTGCGTCTATATGAAACAAGAGGGGACTGTGTTTAAGATAGAGAAGCATACCCATAGTTATCCGCATTGTTGGCGAACAGACACGCCGATTATCTACTATCCGCTTGACTCGTGGTTCATCCGTTCGACCAAGGCGCGCGAGGAAATGATTGCCTTGAACCGCACCATCAACTGGCAGCCTGAGTCAACTGGCACAGGGCGTTTTGGTCAGTGGCTCAACAACCTTAACGACTGGAATCTCTCCCGCTCACGCTATTGGGGTACTCCGTTGCCTATTTGGCGCACCGAAGACGGAATGGAAGAAATATGTATCGGCTCGATTGCCGAGTTGTTCGCTGAAATAGACAAATCTGTTAAAGCAGGTTTTATGACTGCCAATCCATGGCCGAAGCACAAAGCGGGCGACTACAGCAAAGCCAACTATGCTCCGAGTGTGATAGACTTGCATCGTCCCTATGTGGACAGTATCGTTCTTGTCTCGCCGTCCGGCAAACCCATGAAACGCGAATTAGACCTCATCGATGTATGGTTCGACTCGGGTGCAATGCCCTATGCACAGAACCACTATCCCTTTGAGAACGCTGACGCACCTCGCACGGCTGACTTTATCTCAGAAGGGGTGGATCAGACCCGTGGTTGGTTCTTCACTCTGCACGCCATCCACACCATGATAGAGGGTACGGTGGCATTCCGCAATGTTATCTCCAACGGATTGGTATTGGATAAGAACGGCAATAAAATGTCCAAACGCCTTGGCAATGGTGTTGATCCATTTCAAGCCTTGGATACCTATGGCGCCGATGCAGTAAGGTGGTATATGCTGACCAACTCCAGCCCGTGGGAGAACCTCAAGTTTGACGCTGCCGGTGTGGACGAGGTACGGCGTAAGTTCTTCGGTACACTCTACAATACCTATTCGTTCTTTGCCCTGTATGCCAATGTGGATGGATGGCATCCCGGTGAGCCCGCAAAGGACTTGGCTGAGATAGACCGGTGGATATTGTCGCGTCTGCACTCAGTAGTCAAAGAGATGACCCGCTATTATGACGAGTACGAGCCTACCCGTGCCGGTCGTGTATTGAGCGACTTTGTGCAGGACGAACTATCCAACTGGTATGTGCGCCTCAACCGCAAACGTTTCTGGGGTGGTGAGATGAACCAAGAAAAACATAATGCCTATTACACGCTCTATACCTGCCTGAGGACCATAGCCCAACTGATGGCTCCCATTGCGCCGTTCTATGCTGACCGGCTGTATCGGGATTTAGTCGAAAGTCGAAAGTCGGAAGTCGAAAGCGTGCATTTGAGCGTATGGCCGGAGGTCGATGCTAACCTGATAGACCTTACCCTTGAGCGGCAGATGGCATTGGCGCAACAGGCAACGTCCATGATTCTGTCCCTGCGCAAGCGTGCCGAGAAAAATGTGCGCCAACCGCTCAGCAAAGCCGTCATTCCCGCAACGGACAAAGCCATGCGCGAAGCTCTGATGCATGTCAGTGCGCTCATTCGCAGCGAAGTCAATGTCAAACAATTAGATATAGTAGATGCTGCCGAAAGCCCTATCCGTTTAGTCAAGAAAATTCGCCCTAACTTCAAGGTGTTGGGTAAGAAAGTGGGTGGACAAATGAAGGCTCTGGCTGCTGCCATAGCGCAGCTCGACCAAGACCAAATAGCCCGTTTTGAGGCTGAGGGACAGTTCTTGCTCAATGATTATATGCTCATAGGAGAAGATGTGGAAATCACCACCGAGGATATGCCCGGCTGGTTGGTGATGAACGAGGGGCAACTGACCATCGCCTTGGACATCGAACTGACCGACGAACTGCGCGAAGAAGGTGTGGCGCGCGAACTGATTAACCGCATACAGAACCTGCGTAAGAGCAGCGGGTTGGATATAACAGACCGCATCCGCGTTACGCTGGGCCAACACCCGATGGTGGAGCCCGTGATCAGCCATTTCAATGACTATATAGCCTCACAGGTGCTGGCAACCGAGTTGAAGTGCCAAGCATCGGTTCTTGGTGATACAGTCGTTGAGGTGAACGGAGTGGAACTGCCCGTTTATATTGAGAAAGTATAACGCTGATATACAGCAAAACAAACTGAAAAACGATATGAAAAAAACATTGAGTCTGATGCTTATGGCACTTTCATTTGCTGCTTGTCACAATGACAATCCGTTGCTCACCGAACAGCATACACCGTATGGTGTACCTGCTTTTGACAAGGTGAAGACTTCGCATTACATGCCCGCTTTTCGTGAGGCTATTGCTGCCAACGAGGCGGAAATCAAAGCCATCATCAACAACGAGGACGAGCCCACGTTTGAGAACACTATTGTGGCGTTGGATCGTTCGGGAGGTTTGTTGGAGCGCGTGTCAGGCGTATTCTTTAATATATTGGATGCTGATGGCAACGACGAGATGGACAAGATAGCCAATGAGGTGTCGCCCTTGTTGTCGGCTTTGAACGACAGTATTCTGCTCAATGAGCAGTTGTTTGCCCGTGTCAAGTCAGTCTATGACCGCCGTGAGCAGTTAGGGCTGGATGCTGAACAGATGCGTTTGGTCACCGAGACATACAAGCAGTTTGAGCGCAATGGAGCCAACCTGCCTGCTGACAAAAAAGAACGGCTCAAGGCCATCAACCGCGAGCTGGCACTGCTCAGTTTGCAGTTCGGGCAGAAC